>JAPPLF010000027.1 GCA_028874215.1 Acidobacteriota bacterium | reverse complement strand
GTCGGGTCCGGCGCACAAGAAGCCGTGAGCAAATCGAAGATGGCAAGTAAAAAATACTTGGCTGGAGAGTATATACGAAATTCCTGAAACCTTATTGAAATGCCGACGCCCAGACGACGCCATCAACCATCGGCGAACCCGGAACGGTCTATTTCTCTGTGAGAATCGAGACGGCCCTGGAGAGAATCCACCGCTTCACTTGTCGCGCCCGGCGGGTCGCGATGGCCGTTTGGGGGAGGGACTCGGACCTTGCGCCAGGGGAACCAGAGGCCGGAACGAAGCTCGCAACTCCAGGGATTTCTCCTTGTAGAGCCGGAACCGCTTCCCCGCTTCTTCGTTGTCCGTGTCCAGGTGAACCGCCCCGGACCAGGGACAGTTCAGGATCCGGTTCAGCACCGCTCGTGGGTCCTCGGGGGACTGACGGATGGCGCGGTAGAAGGGATGGTACTGCCCCCGGTACTCGAACTCGAACCTGGTGAAGTCCACCACGGGCTTGCCGGCCGCCATCGCCACCAGTCCCATCTCGCTCGCCGTGGTGTATCCGACGGCCTCGGCCGAGCGGAGCGCCCGCATCCCGCTCGTGTCCCGGTGCAGGATCCGCGTGACCCCGAACGTCCGCTTGGCCTCACGCACGTCGCCTTCCGGAGTGACCGGGTGGGGCTTCAACAGCCACGCCGGATCCAACCCGAAGGCGCGCAGCACGTTGTCCCTGTTCACGATCCAATTGAAATTCGCGCCCGGGGAAAAGAACACCTTGCTTCCCGCACTCAACTCGTCCCCGGCGTCCAGCCGCCACTTGTCGGTCAGGGTACTTGCCATCTGCCCGGCGTAATCCACCTCGGGGGTCCCCCGCCACGCCGCCGCCTCGTCGATCAGCCGGGTATTGATCTCGACGGACTGCGTGGACACGAGGAGGAACCCCAGCCCCTCCGTGTAGGTCCATTCGTCGAAATCCGCCCGCTGCACACTGATCACGTCGAACGACGGAACGTCCGGGCGCATCGTTTCCCGAAGGACTTTCTCCAGGCGCTCCAGCCGGTCGGCGGCTTCCCTGCCGTCCTGCGGCAGCTTTCCCCTCTGCCGCACCTGCCGGGCCGACATCTTGGCGCCGGGATCCACGTGCCTCATTTTGTCCTCACGTCAGACTCGTGTTTCGGCTCGTCTCACAACTCGTCGCGCCCGACGGGTCACGATGGCGGCTGCGGGGAAGGAATCGGACCTTGCGCCAGGGGAACGAGAGGCCGGAACGAGGCTCGCAATTCCAGGGATTTCTCCTTGTAGAGCCGGAACCGCTTTCCCGCTTCTTCGTTGTCCATGTCCAGGTGAACCGCCCCGGACCAGGGACAGTTCAGGATTCGGTTCAGTACCGCTCGTGGGTCCTCGGGGGACTGACGGATGGCGCGGTAGAAGGGATAATACCGCCCACGGTGCTCGAACTCGAACTTCGTGAAGTCCACCACGGGCTTCCCGGCCGCCATCGCCACCAGTCCCATCTCGCTCGCCGTGGTGTACCCGACGACCTCGGCCGAGCGGAGCGCCCGCATGCCGCTCGTGTCCCGGTGCAGGATCCGCATGACCCCGAACGTCCGCTTGGCTTCGCGCACGTCGTCATCCGAAGTGACCGGGTGGGGCTTCAACAGCCACGCCGGATCCAACCCGAAGGCCCGCAGCACGTTGTCCGTGTTCACGATCCAGCCGAAATTCCCGCCCGGGGGAAAGAACACCTTGCTCCCCGTGCTCAACCCGTTCCCGGCGTCCAGCCGCCATTTGTCGGTCAGGGAACTCGCCATCTGCCCGGCGTAATCCACCTCGGGGGTCCCCGGCCACGCCGCCGCCTCGTCGATCAGCCGGGCATTGATCTCGACGGACTGCGTGGAGACGAGAAGGAACCCCAGCCCCTCCGTGTAGGTCCATTCGGCGAAATCCGCCCCCTGCACACTGTTCACGTCGAACGTCGGAACGTCCGGACGCATCGTTTCCCGCAGGACTTTCTCCAGGCGCTCCAGCCGGTCGGCGGCTTCCCTGCCGTCCTGCGGCAGCTTTTCCCGCCGGCGCACCTGCCGGGCCGACATCTTGGCGCTGGGATCCACGTGCTTCATTTTGTCCTCACGTCAGACTCGTCTCCCGGCTCGTCTCATAACTCGTCAGATAACGGGTCGTTCCGCTCGTCACGCGCTTCGTGGTGTGGCAGGTATGGTAGCAAGTCCGCCGTCTTCCCCGGGTCGTCCAGCAGGTCGTGTAGTGGACCGTCCAGCAAGTCTGCGGGGTTGACCCGAGGACCGTCCAGCAGGTCGGGTATCTGGTCGTCCAGCAGGTCCTCCATGTGGTATCCGTACACCTTGTGGTACAAGACGTCCATTTCGTCGTCCATTTCGTCGTCCAGGTCGTGGTGTGGCTGGTCCGGCGAGTCCCGCTGGTGAAGTAGGTGGTGTCGTAGGTGGTCTCGCGTTCCGGTTCAGGCGGCAAGGGCTCCGTGATGCGACTGGTCTGCCGAGTGGTGTCGCGCCCGGCCGCCGTTTGGTAACGCACCACCCGACTGGTAATCTGACTAGTCAACCGCGACAAATGTTCACACGTCAGCCAGCAGGTCGTATTCGTTGTATTCTGGCAGGTCGTGTGCCAGGTCGTTCGGCAGGTCGTCCTGTCCGGCAACTGTGTATCCTTGCAGGTCGTGTGCCAGGTCGTTCGGCAGATCGTCCTGTCCACCGGTGTGTACCGGCAGGTCTCGTACCACGTCAAATAAGAGGTGGTCCACCTCGTCGTGCGGCTGGTCTGGTGGCTCGTGTCGTAACTCGTCAGGCGGCTCGCGGGCGGCACATCCACATCTTCCGTGGCGGTCGGCCCGAAGTCGTCCTCGGACCGGTGGCCCCGGACCTCGATGTTGTAGGTAACTCCACGGGTCGGACTGAGAATGATCGCGGAGTTTCCGTCAACCCGCTCCCAATCCGTCCAGGTCCCGGTGCCCTGGTCATGCCGCCACTTGTGGTAGCCGGCATGTTCCGCAGCCGTCCAGGTGACCCGAATACAATCGTTGGGTGGGTCCCAGACCAACGTGAGGTCGCCGACCGAACCGATTGCCTCCCTGGCCGAGAACTTCTCGACGACGGTGAAGTCCGCCTTGGGAGACTCCACCACCAGCGAGGTCCCCGCCAGCATCTCCGCGTCTCCACCGGCGTCCTCGGCGCGCAGGGTGAACTCGACGTCGTCCGGATCATCCTGCGTGGTGCTGACCAGGAAGTGATCCGGAGAGTCGTCGGGTCTCAGCGCCGCCGTGGCCAGTGTGGCCTGATCCTGGTTCAGCTCGAACGTCGCCAGGGGTTGACCGGAACCCTTCTCCCTCCCGATCAGGGTCACCCAGAGCAGGAACTCCTGGTTCTCCTCGGTCGGACGAACCGTGATGCCGAGGAGCTTGGTTCCTCCCGCCGATCCGTCGAAGTCGATGTCCCGTCCCAGAGAAACTGCGGATTCACGTGTCATGAAGATGCTCCGTGGTCAAGCCGGCAAGATTCTTCGCCGCCTACCTCCCGTAGATCTCTTCCACGTACAGCGTCGTCCCCGCCTTGGCGCTGGCGTTCGTTCCCGCCTGCGCCCGCTTGGCCTGCAGCTTGTAGGTCTGCGCCGCCGTGGAAGCCGGGGAGTGCGCCACCGGGTAGGACACCGGAAGCGTGCCGGAAGTGCTGTCGACCGATTGCTCCGACACCACCTCGTCCGTACCCCGCACCACCCGGTACGTCATCCGGCCCTGCCAGAACAAGGTCAGCCAGATCCGCATGTCCGCCGCGTTGCTCTGCGGCGTGATCTCGACGCCGGCCAGGTCCTGGTACGCGCCGGTGAGGGCCGTATCCGCCGTGACGACGTCGGCCTCCAGGTTGGCGCCCGCAACGGCCGGAGGCAGGACGACCCGGACCGGCTCGAAGCCGTCCACCGCCATCTTCAACTCCTCCAGCTTCGTCAGCAGGCCGGCGGAAGCCGCCGCGACCTCCAACTGGGACACGACGTCGGAGTCCGCCCCCAGAACCTCTCCCAGCTTCGCGGTGAGTTCATCCAGATCGGTCCCGACCCCCTCCACGGCGGTCTTGATCGAAACGTCGTCCCGCATCGCCTCCAGCGCATTCTTGATGTGCACCAGCCTTTGGGCGGCCGACAGGGACTGATTCCTGACGCCCAGGATGGCGGCGCCGAAATTCGTGTTGGCGTCCCCGGTCGACAGATGCGTGTCGAGCATGTCCTTGAGGGCCACCAGGGCGGCGTTCGTCGGACTGTCCGGAACCTCCGTGCTCTCCCGGGTGAAGCTCATCAGATAATCGACGTCCACGGCCGCTCCGCTCCGGTCGACCACCAGTTGGTCGCCGGCCAGGATGGGATGGTCCGGCCGGAAGTCCATCGATTCTCCGGCCGCCAGGCTGGAGGTTCCGGAAACCCGGTAGTTGTCGGCTCCGCGCCGAAGCCGGAACCCCAGATTGACTGCACGGTTGCCCGTGTTGGTGAGCGACAAAAGGATGTCGCTGTCGATCTTTCCCGCCGGAACCGCATCGAACAGAAATTCGTTGGACCGGATAGAGCCCGCCAATACGTTTCTCATCTCTTTCCTCTCGAATGGAATGATTTGGTTTCACCGAAAGCGTTGGTCTCTGAGATCTCCCCGAGCCTGCCGATGGCCGTGTGAGGGCCTACTCGAAAACGCCGGGATGATTCAGGACCCGCTTGATCTGCTCCTCGAGCTTCTTGAATGGATGAATCGACATCCGTTGTTCTCCTCGTCAGTCCTGTCCGGCCCGCCCGGACTCCGGACCGGCCACGACCGCCGGTGAACGCCCGCCGCTGCTTCGGCCGCCGGCGTCTCCTTCCCCGGCGCCGGTCCCGCGGTGCGGCGTCCTGCCCCGGGCTTCCGGCCAGATCGCATCGAAGGCCTGCCGCAGCCGGTTGCCCAGAGCCACCGCCATGCCGCCCACGATCGCCGACTCCTTGTCGTCCATCTGCACCGGATGGAAGATGAACGCGCCGACCAGACCCAGGAACCCGGCCAGCGTCACCCCCGCCAGAATCACGTCCGGCGCCGGCGCCTTCGTCCTCATGCCCGCATCCGCTCCGCTTCCTCACCGGCGCGGCGCGGCACCTGTCTCGCCCACCGGCTGTCGAGCATCTCCTCGGCCGCCTGCGGGTAGTTGCCCGCTTCCAGCGCCGAGAGCATCTTCCGGAACTTCGCCACTCCCGCCGCTCCCATCTGAAACGACATCCGGACCAGCACGGCGCGCTTGTCCCGGGGAATCGATCCCATCACCTCCGGAACAATCCGCTGCAGGGACCGCTCCGCGACCTTCACGTCCTCGACCAGAATCGCCTCCGCCTCGGCTTCAGTCAGCGGCCGGGCGTTGTAATCCCGGTCTCCCGAAAGCGGCGAGACGTCCAGGTTATGTCCGTATCCGATCGACAGATGACCGGCCGTGTCCGTATACGGCGTCCCGGAAAACCCCTCGTATCCCTTCAGAATCTCCAGATTCTCGTCCTTCATCGCTTTTGCACTCCCCACGAGCTGCGCCCAGCGGACGCAGAAACGGTCGATCCAGGCCAGCGCCTCATCCGGAACCGTGTGCGCCAGGATCTCCCGGATGCCGGCCGCCGCAAACGCGGCGCCGCGGGACGGATCCTCCTTGCGCCCCAGATGAGAGACCGCTCCGTCGACGATCTTCGGCACCGCCGCGGTTCCGCCCGTGGCCACGCCGACGCCCACTTCCAGACCGACCTTCGCCACTTGCTTGAGCCAGTTCATCGGTGCTCCCGGACGGCCTTGCGAATCGCCTCGATCACGAACTCTCGCGCCGAGATCCCCCGGTCCAGGCAGTTCTTGCGCACTTGCAGCCAGAAACCGGCCGGAACCCGGCGAAGAAACATATCTGTGGTGCTCTTGTGTCCCACGAGACCCACGGTGCCACAGGGGGGACGCGAATACAATAGCCTATGTGAAGAGGACGTGAACTCTTGGGCGGATGACGCGAATAGTGGGTGAAATCATGCCTTGACACGCTCTTTCTGTCTTTCTGCGACACCGAAATCATCTCGATTCCGGCTCGTTTTTCGATTCGGCGCAGGGTGCCGCGGAAATGAAGAGCGCTTCAGCACTGAGACGATTCAGCCGGTTGCAGTCCGGTTCCGGCGCGGAGCTGTCGCAACTGATACCGGAGGACGATCCGGACATGAGGGGGGCTCCGGAACTTTGACATCCTGGAGCAGATGGGTCATGGACACACCAAGGACGTTCACATTCGCCGCGTTCCGACTCCACTTCCGGATCCGGATGCGAAAAGTCTGCCTGGACCGGCGGGATCCCGGCGCGCGAGTTCGTGATCGAGGCGATCCGCGAGGCGTTGGAGGAAAGCCGGTAATCCGGAGACGGACCTGAGCCGGGGGACACGATCTACACCAGCGGCAGATCCGTCCCGAGCCGCCAGAAAAACGAGCCCATAAAAAGGCCGGATGCTCTGAGAAGGGGACAGGGTCCGAAAAACAGACTCTATCGGATCCTGATCAACTCCACCGCAGATCGGGGAATCTTAAGGGTTTCTTGGTTTGGGCATTCGGTAGCCGACTTGGCGCACGGTAAAGATGTAGGCCGGGTTGGTCGCGTCATCGCCCAGCTTGCGGCGGATCATCTTGATGAAGGCGCGCAACGGCCGCACGTCGCCGAACTCCCGGCGTCCCCACACTTGTTGCAGCAGGGATTCGTACTTCATGACCCGGCCCGCATTGACCGAGAGCATCCGGAGCAGCTCGTATTGGGTGGCCGTCAACTGCACCGGAATGCCCGCCAAGGTAACTTGGCGTTCCTCGTAGTTTATGGCTAGATCCCCCAATCGGAAGGATTCGTCCGACCCCTTCCGTCGCCGCAGGGCGGCATGGATTCTCGCCACTAATTCCGTCGTCGAAAAGGGTTTGACGATGTAATCGACGCCTCCCATATCCAATGCTTTTGCTATCGTCTCGCTCCGGCCGTAGGCGGAGATAAAGATAACCGGCAGATCGGCCATCTCCGGGATATTCTGCATCAACTCGATACCGTCCATGCCCGGCAGCACGAGGTCCAGCAGGACCAGCCCGGGGCGGTTCGCCTGGATCAGCCGGGGCACCTCCCGAGGGTCGGCTGTCACCAGCGGGGCGTAGCCAGCCGCCGTCAGCGCATCCCGAACGTACCGGAGCGTCTGAGGGTCGTCGTCGACCACGAGAATGCGGGTCCGCTCCCGATCCGTGCGCGGCGGGTGCGAAGAACTCCGAACCAAGCCCACTCCGGTGCCGGTCACGGAATCGGCCGCCACCGGAATCGTGAAGGTGAACCGGGCGCCCAGACCATCCCCGTCGCTCTCGGCCCAGATGCGTCCACCATGGGCCTCCACCAAACCCTTGCAGATGGCCAGACCCAGGCCGGACCCCCGGATCCCGTGACGTTCGTCCGCACGCACGTGCTTGCGGAACAGGTGCGGCAACAAGTCCGGCGGCACCCCCCGGCCTTCGTCCGCTATCGAGATCGCCACGTGGACATCCTCGCGCACCGCCGCGATCCGGATCGGAACGGACTCGGGAGAGTGCTGGGCGGCGTTGGACAGGAGGTTGTTGATGACCTGGACGATGCGTTGCCGGTCGGCCATCACCCTGGGGAGATCCAGCGGCACGTCAAATTTGACGGCGTGTCTGCTCCCCCCGCTCAACAACGTGGTCCTGGCCTGATCCACCAAGCTGGCCACCTCCGTAGGCTCCGGGGAAACCGACAGAGTGCCCGACTCGATGTGGCCCGCATCCAGCAGATCGCTGATCAGGCTCCGCATGTGATCGGCCTGCTCGTCGATGATACGGATAATTTGGAGAATCTCCGCCAGATTCGGGGCCGGCTGGGTGCTCAACGCGGTTGTGGTCGATCCCTTGATGGAGATCAGCGGGGCCCGCAGCTCGTGGCTCACCATGCCCAGGAACTCGGCCCGTAACCGCTCCAGTTCTTCCATCGGCTCCAGATCCTGCACGGTGGCGACCACGGACTCGACCGTGCCATTCTCAGCCCGGATCGGCGTAACGTTCATCAGCACCTTGATGCTCCGGTCGTCGGGAACCCGAAGAACAATCTCCTCGGCGCGAATCCTCGTGGCGTTTTGCAGGGTCTGCGTCAGCGAGGATGCTTGCAGCGAAATCTCTTGCCCGTCGGCGCGCAGGCAGATGAGATCCTCCCGCATTTGCTCTAAGGTGCCGCCCGGCGCGCGCAGGCCTTCCACAATCCGCTTCGCCTCCTGATTCAACGATAGGGTCTCTCCGGTCTTGGCATCGAAGACCGCGACCCCCACTGGTGAGGTGTCGATCAGGGCTTCCATATCCGACCGCGTCCGCTTCTCGTCCCGGTACGCACGGGCGTTGGCGATTGCCAACGCCGCCTGCGCCGCGAACATAACCAGGACCTCTTCGTCTTCGCTTGTGAACTCGCGGCCATCTTCCTTGCCGCAAACAAAGAAGTTGCCCACATCCACGCCATGATGGCGCACCGGCGTGCACTGAAAGGTGCACGACGACAGCGGACCCGGTGAATAACCAAGCGACCGGACGTAGCTGGGCAGGTCGTTCAGTCTCAGCGCTCCCGGAAGGTCCCGGAAGTGCTCAAACACCCGCAGTCCGTCGGCCCAATGCTTAAACTGCTGCTGCTCGTCAGGATTGAACCCGGATGTGACGTAGTCCTGAACCTGATCTTGCTCGTCGATGGTTACGATTACGCCGTATCGGGCACCGGTCAGCGCTCGGGCGGTATCCACGACCTCGCGCAGGACGGTGCGGACCTCGAGGCTTGCGCCGATGCGCAGGCTGGCCTCGCTCAGTGTGGAGATGCGTTCCGTCAATTTGGAGACGCGTTGTCCCAACACTTCATTTTCACGCCTCAGTTCGCCAAGACTCGTCATTTCCCCACCCCTCGCCGGTCCGTTCCTGGGAGTACCACTGGATTCTGCACCGGGGGACATCGGGCCAACGCCGGCTGCGGCTGTCTGGACACCCCGACTCGCGGACGGTGCTTTCTTCACGGAAAACCGGTCAGCTCGATGAACGATGATGTGTTGGCCCGGATCCGAAACCAGGAGATTGGCTTCGTCTTCCAAACGTAAAACCTGATGGGCCAAGCCTCAGCCTACCATCTCGGTTCGCCAGAGGTCATGGATATGAATGATTCCCACCAGCCTTCCACCGGCATCCGGCACCAGCAGCGACATGATCTTCATTCTCTCCATCAGGTTCAGGGCTTTCGTGGCCAGCTGATCGCCCCCGATGGTGACGGGATTCCGTGTCATGCACTCGGCGGCGGTGCAGTGAAGGATCGGTTCGCCTCGACTTTGCAACATGCGCCGCAAGTCACCGTCGGAGATGACTCCCACAAGCCGGTCCCTTTCAGCCACGATCCCGGCGATCCCCAGTCCCTTGCGACTGATCTCGCCGATCACGTCCTTCATTGGAGTGGACGGCGTCGCCTTGGGGACCTCGTCCCCCCGGCGCATGAGATCGGACACCAGAATCAGATTGTCCCCCAGCCTGCCACCCGGATGGAGCCGGGCGAAGTCCCGCGGCCCCAGTCCCTTTCGCTCCGAGAGTGCGACAGCCAAGGCATCCCCCAGTGCCAAAGCCGCGGTGGTGGATGCCGTCGGAGCCAGACCGAGAGCACACGCCTCCCGATCCACACTCACGTTCAGGACCACGTCGGAGATCTTCGCGAGGGTGGACTCGAGTTCTCCCACCAAACCGATGACATGGACTCCGAGCCGCTTGAGAGTCGGAACCAGACGGACCAGTTCCTGGGTCTCGCCGCTGTTGGAGACGGCCAGGACCAGATCCCGCTCCGCCAACATACCCAGGTCTCCGTGGATGGCGTCGGCGGGATGGAGGAACAGGGCGGGGGTTCCGGTGCTGGAAAGGGTCGCGGCGATCTTTCTGCCGATGATCCCCGATTTCCCCATGCCGGTGAGGACCACACGCCCGGTGCAGGAAAACAGCAGTTCGATGGCTTGGCCGAAGCGATGGTCGATGCGGGGAATGAGAGCCGAGACTGCTTGGGCCTCCGTTTCCAAGACGCTCCGGGCGATCTCTCTGGACCGGCTGGGGCTGGACTCACCTTGCACCCTCATCCGCGCCAGATTACGAGAGCGCACCATCACCTTCCTTGGTCAATGCGTCGAGACGACGAAGGTGGGTCAACAGATCGTGAAGGAGATCGATCTGCAAAGCGTTGGACCCATCGCTCAGCGCTCGCTCCGGGTCCTGATGGACCTCCATGAAGAGGCCGTCGATGCCAACCGATACGGCAGCGCGCGCCAAATAGGGGATGAAGGCGCTCTCACCCGAACTGGACCCGCCGGCTCCACCCGGAAGCTGGACGCTATGGGTGGCATCGAAGACCACCGGCACGCCCAAGTCTCTGAGCAGTGGGAGGGACCGGAAGTCGACGACCAGGTTATTGTAGCCAAAGCTGGACCCCCGCTCCGTGACAAGCAGGTCCTCATTACCCGTGCTTCGGGCCTTCTCGACGGCGTGGGCCAGATCTCTGGGCGCCAGGAATTGCCCCTTCTTGATGTTGACCGGCTTCCCAGTGGCGGCCGCCGCAACGATCAGATCGGTCTGACGACAGAGGAACGAGGGAATCTGGATGAGGTCCAGAACTTCCGCCGCCGGGCCTACTTGCGCCACTTCGTGCACGTCGGAGGTGACTGCGAGATTCAGTTCGCGCCGGATTCGTCCCAGGATTTCCAGGCCACGAACAAGCCCCGGACCCCGAAAGGAACTTATTGAAGTCCGGTTGGCCTTGTCGTAGGAAGCCTTGAAGATGAACGGGACGCACAAAGAGGAGGTGATCTCCCGGAGGCGGCCGGCCAGATCGAAAGCATGATCCACGCTCTCGATGACACAGGGGCCGGCGATGAGAAAGAAGGGCTGCCGGGTTCCGAGTCGCCATCTTCGAAAGTTTATCCGTCCATTCATGGCGACTTCAGGTCATAGAGCACGGATTCAACGACATCAGTTGTTCTCCTTGTCGGCCCTGTCCAGACTGCCCGGACTCCGGGCTGGCCAAGATCGCAGGCGAACGCCCGCCACTCCTTTCAGCCAGTTCATCGGTGCTCCCGCACCGCCTTGCGGATCGCCTCGATCACGAACTCGCGCGCCGAGATTCCCCGCTTCTGGCAGGTCTTGCGCACCCGCAACCATAGATCGGCCGGGACCCGGCGCAGATGCATGTTAGTGGTACTCATGTTCCCCATGCGACCCATGGTTCCAAAGGGTCCGACGCAAGTGCAATGGCGTATATGAAGATTAGGTGAAATCCTGGGCGGATTGCGCGAAAAAGTGATGAAATCATGTCCTGATTCGCTCTATTTGTCTTTATGCGCCACCGAAATAGTCTCGATCCCGGCTCGTTTTGCGAGTCGACGCGGGGCACCGCGGAACTGAAGAGCGCTTCAGCACTGAGAGGAGAAAACCGGCTGGAGTCCGGTGTCGCCGCGGAGCTTTCCGCAACGAAACCGGAGGACCTTCCGCACATGAGGGCGGGCTGCAAAACTTTGATATCATAAGGTGAATGGGTCAAGGAAACACCAAGGACGTTCACATTCGCCGCGTTCCGATTCCACTCTGGATCCAGATGCGGAAGGTCTGCCTGGACCGGGGAATCTCGGCGCGCGAGTTCGTGATTGAGGCGATCCGCAAGGCGTTGAAGGAAAGTCGTTGATCCCGGGACGTCCCTGACGCCCGGGTTTCTGCGGAGAACACCACAGGAAAGGGTCCCCTCGGTACCGGTCCGGGAACCACCGTCGCTTCTCCAGTAGGTGTTGTCAACTGGCTCCGGTCGCCCGAGCCATCTCACCGGTCAGTGGTTCCCGGTTCTGGTCCACCAGGCATTTGGCGGGTATTCTTCAACGCGACTCAGACGGGGGCCCGCCCGGACCAGGCCATATTCACTCGTTTCAGCCTACCGCAGAAGCCCGCATGATCGATCCTCTGCTTCGCCCCTTCTCGGGTTCCCTTTTTGCCTGATGGCTGATTTTCCTCCGGTCGCCGACGCAAACTGGCGCCCCCCGGCAGAGAACGATCTCCGCCCGCCGGACGACTCGATCGCCCGACAGTCGCAGGAACAGGAAGAGACGGTTCTGTACTTCCCGGATTACGTGGATGGAGGAGGATAGTCGGCACAACTGGTCCTGGATCTGTTCGATTCCGTATTGACGTTGGAGATTCCAGCTCTCGGCAGCCGGGTCTTGAGAAGTACCGGCTCAGGGCCCGTTCGGCGGGGTTGGATCCGGGCCGAGACCGATGCGGACACGATCAGTGAACTGTTGACCTACCGGCACGCCCAATCGGGGATCGAAGCGGGGGTCGAACCCGTCCGGTTGGGGAAGGTATTCGCTCAGTTTGCGGAGGAATCGGAATCCGTCGCGGCGGGACTGGCCCTCTTCAATCCGGATGCAGTATCCAGGATCGAGTTGAGACGCCGCGACGAAGTGGAAAACGACCCGTTGGCGGGAGTGTCCGTTACTCATGGGAACTTTCACAAGCGGGCCTGTACCCTCCCGGAATGGTTCGACATCCCGGAAGTCGATACGGAATTTCTGGCGGATTTTCCAGGGCTCCTGTTCCTGCGGACGGCGGACGAATCCAATTTCGCCCCGCTGGGGCTGCGGTTCGGGAAGCGGACCTCGTCGCTCTCGGCGGTGCCGGCGATTTTGCCAAGGTCCTGTCCGACCGCAACCGCGCGCTTCTGAGGATGATTGCGGAGAAGAAGCCGTTCTCGATTGCCGAACTGTCCGAGCGTTCGGGCCGTGCCCGGACCAATCTGTCCCGAACGCTGCACACGATGGAGCGTTACGGTCTGGTTCGTCTGGAAAAGGGAGATCGGGGCCGCGTGGTCCCGCGTAGCGGCCAGATTCCCCGGCTCGCCGGCAGACTTACGCGGTGACGGGAAGAGGAAACGCCCGGGAGTGCCACGCCTCTTGGTAGGGGAGTTCGAAGCGGCCCGCTCGCAACTGCCCCAGGTTCTGAATCATCGTATCGAACACCCGGGTGTCTGGCTTGAGCCGGCCCGAGTCGGCCACGTCACGGAACTCCAGGTGATCGATGGACTGGATCCGGCCGGTTTCATCACGGAAGTAGACGAGGTTCCCGGCGGGAGGCGCGACACCGACGGCCGAGTACAGGTCCCGCATATTCCTCATCATGCTGTCGATGGAGCAACCGGACACTGAACCCGGAGTACAGGCGGCGATCACCAGAAAGCGATCCTGGACGATCTCGAAAGCGGACTCGACCGGGACCTGGTGCGACGCCCAGCCGGCCGCAAAACGCTCCATTCCCGCCCGGACCGTCTTCTGCTCGACCGGATCGAGCGGGCGTTCGAAACCACTGATCCAGACTCGGGCATCGTCGGGAAGTCGGCGGAAGTTGTCCCAATTCATAGTGTCAGCCTCAATGTCGGAGAACCCTGCTCTGTTCGATGCCGGAATTATACATTAGAGTTTAAGCATCGTAGCGAAGCCCAGGCCAGGAGTTCCAGTTATGAAGATGAACAGGCGCAAGTTCGTGGCATCGGCGGCGGCAGTCGCTGGGGCTCCCGCCCTCCATACCGGCAAGGGAGGTCCCCTCGGAGCCAATGACCGGCTGATTTGCGCCTTCGTCGGGACCGGGGGCATGGGGCGCAGCAACATGAGGGACTTCCTCCGGTCGGGGCAGGTCCGGGCGGCGGCCGTCTGTGACGTCTGGGATCACAACCGCGACCTGACTCTGCAGATGACCGCCGACCAGGAGGGAGGGAAGGCGGCCGGCTACACGGACTTCCGGCAGGTCCTGGACCTCAAGGAGGTGGACGTGGTCGTCGTCTCCACGCCCGATCACTGGCACGCGCTGCCCACCGTGATGGCGTGCGACGCCGGGAAGGACGTCTACGTGGAGAAGCCGCTCTCCCTGACCATTTACGAAGGACGAAAAATGGTGGACGCGGCTCGCCGCAACGGACGAATCGTCCAGATGGGGACGCAACAGCGTTCAGGCGAGCACTTCCAGGAAGCCGTCAAGCTGGTTCAGGAGGGGGCCATCGGCAAGGTGAGCCGGGTCAACACGTGGAACTACGGCAACGAGAGTCCGGCCGGGATGGGCCGGCCCCACGACACGGAACCCCCGCCGGGTCTGGACTGGGATCTCTGGCTGGGTCCGGCGCCCAAGGCCCCCTTCAACGGAAACCGTTTCATCCACACGTTCCGGTGGTTCTGGGACTACTCGGGAGGGATGCTCACCGATTGGGGAACGCATCATCTGGACATAGTCCAATGGGCCATGCAGGTCGACGCTCCCTTGGCCGCCACCGCCGTCGGGGGCAACTTCTGCATCGACGACAACCGGGAGACGCCCGATACGCTGGAGGTCCTTTACGAGTATCCCGGATTCATCGCCTCCTTCTCCCACAGGGTCGGGAACGCCCGCGGTCCGGAGGGACGAGGCTACGGCATCGAGTTCTTCGGCACCGACGGGACCCTCTATCTGAATCGCGGCGGCTTCGAGATCCGGCCCGAGACGGCAGGGACGGCAGTCGCCCAGCGGCCCCGCTACCTGAGGATGCTGGATCAGAAGACACCCGATCGACGCAGGCGGGAGTGGAGTTCCAACGAGGGACGAGCCGGCTTTCGGACGGCTCCCGGCTCCGAGCAGCACTTCAACCACGTCCTGAACTTCCTGGATTGCGTGCGAACCCGGAAGAAGCCCATCTCGGACGTGGAAATCGGCCACCGATCCACCTCGACTCCGCATCTGGGGAATATCGCACTCCGCCTGGGACGGCGGATCCGGTGGGACGGCGTGAAGGAACGGGTGCTGGGCGACGACGAGGCCAACGGACTCCTGCACCGGGAGTATCGAAAGCCGTGGGCCCTATGAGGGGTCTTTCGGAATCGGGCTCACGTCGAAGCAGGCCATCTGGGTCTGGTTCCTCACCAGGAGCCGGCCCCCGACGATGACGGGATAGTTCCAGGTCTTTCCGGTCAGCGCCGAAAATCGCGCCAGCTCGCGGTGCTCCTCGGCGTTGGCCTCGACCAGAACCAGATCGCCCCGCTCCGTCAACACCACCAGATGGCCCGAGGCCAGAAGGATCTGACCGTAACCATAGCGGCCTCCCTTCCACTTCCTTTCTCCCGTGGTCACGTCCACGCACGCCAGGATGGCGTCATCCAGACCGTAGACATGACCCTCATGGAGGACCGAGCCGTTGAACTTGTTCTTCATCCGCTTGTTTTTCCAGACGGTCTTCACGGTGTAGCCGTCCTCGCCCCGTCCGATCTCCAGCACCGCCGCCCCGTGGCCGTAACCGGAGGAGATGAAGAGCCGATCGTCTCCCAGCAGCAGAGGTTCCACGGAATTGACGTCATAGGAGGTGACCCAGGGATACTCCCAGTGCAGTTCGCCACCCGCCAGGTCGAGTCCCACGACTCGCTCAGCCGTCACTACCAGCAACTGCTCCCGTCCGGCCAGTTCGGCCACGACCGGCGCGGCATAGGCCTGTTTGTCGCTGAGCGCTCCCCAGAGGAACTTGCCGGTGAGCCGATGATAGGCGACGACGGATCGGTCCGACGGCCCGCCGGGGAGGAGAATGACCTGGTCACCCGCAATCAGGGGTGAGGCGGACATGCCCCAAACCAGATTCCGGGCGCCGTTGTCCGAGAGGATGTTCAACCCCCATTGAACTTTCCCGCTGGCGGCATCGAAGCAACGGAACTCGCCGGTGGCTCCCAGGACGTAAAGTCGACCGTCGTGCCACTGGGGAGTCGCCCGAGGCCCGTCACCTCCCATGGTCTCCTGGAACTCGGCGTCCCAGCCATGGGTCCAGATCTCGGCGCCGTTGTCCGGATCATAGGCAGCCACGACCTCCTGGGGGCCCCGCTGTTCGATGGTGAAGAGGAGCCCCGAACCGGCGACGATGGAAGCATATCCGCCTCCCACCGGCCGCCTCCAGAGCAGCGGGAGTCCATCATTGGGCCAGACGGTCCGAATCTCTCCCTCCAGGTAGCGGCTGTCCCGGTCCGACCCCCGAAACCCGGTCCAGCTCCGGACATCCGATGCAGGAGCAGCGTGAGCCCCGCCTGAAGCGGATGCTCCCTCGGCCGTTGCGTACCGGGACCAGACCGGCGAAATGGAGACCAGCGGACGCCAACCGGTGCCGTCCCGTTCGATGCTCAGACCCACCACCTGAAACACGTAGACCCAGGTCAATGCCAATAGGGCGAGGCTTGCCAGCAACCGGTTCCGTGTCCTCCAGCCGGACCGCGCCCACACCAGTACCAGGCCCACCGGAGGCAACAGTACGGAGAGGGCGATCAGGATCCGGGAGGTCACGGTGCGTCCCTCGGTCATCGGGGAGCTTATTTGTACCGGTAGGTGAGACGGCCCCGGGTGAGGTCGTAGGGTGAAAGTTCGACCATGACACGGTCGCCGCGAAGGATCCGGATGAAATGACGGCGCATCTTTCCGGAAACGTGGGCCAGAACCACGTGTCCGTTCTCCAACTCGACGCGAAACATGGCGTTGGGAAGCGGTTCCGTTACGGTTCCGGTGACCTCAATGGCGTCGGACTTCTTTTCCTTCGGCTCGTCCCGTCTCTTCTGTGGTCTCTTGCGCTTACGCGGTCTACGACGAAAAGGTCTCGGTCGAAGTCTAGCCATCTCCCTCCAATGGTCGGCGGACACCGGTTGCTACAACACAACCAGGAATGGAGGCTAGCACAGCCGCAAATCGGAAAGCAACGTTCTGAAACATGAACGGTTGCTCAAGCTGGCGATGCTGGTCCTGGTGGCGGCTTACTTCCCCAGTGTGTATCCGGGGGAAATAGCCATGCTGGCGATCCCGGCACAACACATCGAGCGGGTCGCGACGCACATCCAGTGTGTTCCCGAGTTCCGTTTCTACGCTGTTTCGGGTGGAACAGACCGGCGTTCTGCGTCTGCTAATATGAACCTTCGAACGCACGTCAATCTCCAATGAACAAAGCGAACCATGGTCAGACCAAAACTTGTGCTCGGCCTGCTTCTTTCCGGGTTGCTGTTGGCAGCCGCGTCAATCTACGCGGCCAGCCTGAAGCTGGACGCCTGGATCAAGGCCTGGATGGTGGAGCGGCTCGAGCGACAATTCAGCCTGGCGGTCGAAGTCGCTCAGTTGAGAGTTCATCTCATGGAGACCCGTCTGGAGATTCACGATCTCCGACTGTTCAGTCGAGCGTATCCCGCCGCCGAGCCGGCCTTCGAAAGTGACCACGTCCTGTTGGACTTTTCATTCACGCATTTCCTTCTGCCCGAAATATCACTGGACCATCTGCAGCTTGATTCACCCACGGTTCGCCTTCTCACGGATCCCAATCAGCGGTCGAATCTTTCGAACATGTTTCGAAGGAACGGATCTGATCCGACCCCTCCGGTGTCGTCGACCCGGTTGGGAATCAAACGCCTTGTTGTCCATCAAGGGCTGCTCGTGGTCGAGAAGACTCCCGTGTCCATTCAGTCTTCGGACGGTGCAGTGACGGCGGAACTGCGGTATCTGCCCGAGTCGGGGGAATACCAGGGCGGGGCCAGTTTCACTTCGCTCGACCTGTCGGTCAACGGCGTTCCCGTCGAGGACATGGGTGTGTCCGTGGATTTCGAATGGGCCGACACGAGCCTCCGGATTCTCTCCTTCGAAGTGGATTCGGAAAAACTCAGGCTGCAGGCTCATGGCAACGTCACTTTGGAGGATCCCCTGACCTACAGTCTTGAGGGCAGCGCCTCCCTCAACTTGGAGGAACTGGCCAAACCGGGCGGCCCCTTGCGTCTCCAAGAGGGAAACCTGTCCCTTGACGGGAACGTGTCTGGACAGGGAAGGACTTTCTCCTTTCAGGGAAAAGCCCGCTCCGATGAGTTGGTGTTCTCCGGCCTCTCCTTTCAGCAAATCAACACGGCCTTACGGCTGGACGCCGATTCGGCAAGTTTCGAACGCCTTGAGACCGGATTCGAAGGCGGCAGGCTGAAAGGGAGCGGGACTCTGAGTTGGAATCCGCAACGGCGCTCGGAATTCCAGGTGACCGGATCGCGCATCCGAATTCAGCGGCTGGCGAGGTTGCTGGGGCTTGAGAAGTTGCCGGCTCGAGGCAGTTTCGATCTGAGCGGGCGAACCCAATGGCCCGCACTACAGTGGAGACAGATGGATGGGACCGCGAGTCTTGCGTATCGAGGAGAATTTGGAGTAGCGGATCCAACCCACCTTCCCGCCGTGCGTTTCGAAGGACAATCGCAGGTGGCTCTACAAGACGGGACCGCACATTTCTCACGGGGGGTTCTCCGCACACCCGAGATTCAAACCCGTTACCAAGGAACTGTCGGTTTCCGAGGGGGATTTCGGTTTGATCTGGACCTCGGGTCCGACCGGAGCCGAGACCTGATCAGGTTGGCCGCACTCTCGACCCTGCCCGAACGACTTCTGAACCGGGATTTCATCGATGTCCAGGGCCCCACCCGAGCCAGACTCAGAGTGCAGTCCGCTCAACCCGCGATCGAGGGTTCCCTGCGAATCCAGGAAGTTCACATCCGCCAGGAGCTGGTGGGCGATTTTCAGTCGAACGTGGAATTCGATGGGAAGGTCCTGGAATTCATGGAAGCACGGATGACCGGGCCGGGATACCGCCTCCAGACCAGATTGAGAGTCACTCCATCCACCGGGGAAATCGATTGGCCGGAGGCGGCAGAACTCCGGTTGAACGATGTCCCCGTCGAACGGTTCCTCTCTTTGACGGAGCGTAAGATCCCGCTCCGAGGCCGCGCCAGCGGCCATTTGCAGCTTGCGCAAGCGGCTTCCCGGGGATACACGGGGAGTGGAGACATCACTCTCATCGACGTGGACGCGTACGGGGAACACATGGATCGTCTGAGCAGCGAGATTCGCTTCGATGGCCGGAAGCTTTTTTTGAATGGGTTGCGGGCGAAGCTCGGACGGGGGACGCTGTCCGGCCAGATCGAGATCGAACTGGAGCAGCGGACAGGAACGGCATCACTAGCCGGTTTCCGACTCCCGCTCGACAGGATTCAAAGGATACGGTCGGCACTCCCCATTCGCGGGGAGGTCGATTTCGACTTCCAGGCCCAGGGAAATCTGTTGAGTCCCGATTTTCAACTGCGACTGGCGGGAGACAAGGTCATCATTGCGGACCGGGTCATTGAAGGCGTTCAGCTCCAGGCAGAGAGCGACCAGGAAGTCGTCCGATTTCTCCTCACCCACACATTTCTTGATCATCCCCTTCGTGTGGAAGGCCGACTTGGCCGCCGGGAGCCCTATACTCTGCAGGCCGGGGTCGATCTGGAAGAAATGTCGCTGAAACCTTTTCTGGACTTGGTGTCCCTGGAGACACCGTCCGGCGTAGAGGGTCGTCTGACGGGTCGATTGACGCTTGCCGGGCCTGTCTCCGATCCCCTTCGCCTTGAGGCACAGGCAGAGCTGTCCGACCTGGTGCTTTCCCTGTCCGGTCATGAACTCAGGAATCGGAGTCCCCTGCAGCTCGCCTACAGCCATCCCACCTTACAGGTTTCGCCGTTTCTCCTCCACGGCGAACAGACGAAACTGCAAATCGGTGGACGATTGGATTTGGGGGAGAGCAAGAGAGTCAATGTTGAACTCAGCGGCCCGGTGAATCTGGTGGTATCCAACACCTTTATGCCGGTTGGAACCGTGGCCGGCCAGCTACACCTGCAGACACGCATCGCCGGCCCCCTTGGCAACCCGCGGATTCTCGGGTCTGCCCGGGTGGAGGACGGACTTCTCAACCACCCCGGTATTCCCACGGCCCTGTCCGATCTGGCGGGACAGCTCCGCTTCACGACCGATCAGGTGGCCCTGAGCCATTTTTCTGCCCAGACCTCCTACGGACCCGTCCACCTGGAAGGAGGAATTTTCCTGGAGGGCTTTCAGCCCGTCCGTTGGCGGATCCATCTGCTCGCCGAAGGTCTCCGCGTAGACTATCCCGCGCAGACGGTTTCGATCCTGGACGTCGACGTGGACTTTATCCGACGCGAGTTTCAGGATCTGATTTCGGGCAAGGTCCGGGTTGCCTCTGCCGATTACACCGAAAACGTCTCGGTCGGCCAGCTCCTGTCGCGATATGCCCGAGGTCAAACGGAAGCTCCCCCACCGGCAGGAGGATCCGACGTCAAACTGGCGGTGGCGGTGCAAGGACAGCAGAGCCTGCGCGCCCGGAACAATTTGATCGACGCGGTGGGAAGCGTCGATCTGAATGTTCTCGGCACTCTGAGAAACCCGGTCGTACTGGGCACCGTCACGGTCGATGAAGGGCGGCTGTTTTTTGAGAACAATGAGTATGAAATCACCCGGGGCATGGTTCTCTTCAACAATCCCCGACGCACTCAACCCACTTGGAAGGTGGAGGCACAGACTCAAGTGAGAGATGTTTCCGTCTCTGCCCACATTCACGGTGTCTCGGACCAGTTGCGTCTGTCTCTCAGCTCCGATCCTCCTCTGCCCGCCCCATTGCTCATATCCCTTCTGACCGTGGGCCAGACGCCGGAAGAGATCCTGGGAACCTCCGGGCGCACGCAATTGGGAAGTCTGGCAGCTTTTGGAGCGGGCACAATTCTGATCAAGAGCCTGGTCGACCCCATTGAATCGCGAACCAGCCGCCTCCTTGGTCTCGAGCGATTCTCCGTGGACCCGTTCCTGTTTGGAACTGAACGTGATCCCGGAGCCCGGATCACGCTGGGCAAGCAACTGGGACGGAGGCTGTCCTTGCACTACAGCATGGATCTGGGTAACATCAGTCAGAGCCAGACCGTCGTATTCGAATCTCGAATCAATGAGGGGCTCACTGCCCTTGGAAGCCGTGAACAGGATGGCTCGGTCGCGGTTGATCTCAAACTCAAGAAAAGATTTTAACTCGTTCTCATCCGGAAAGTCCGGTCTTGGCAACCGGATCGAGAGAGGACCTGTCAAAACCAGAATAAGGCCGGCCTGACTGGTGGGAGGGACAGGGCCTGGAAGCTCCTGGTTACTCCTCACTGAACAAATTTGCGGAATTCCGGGTGAGAGTTGACCAAGGATTTTCATAGGACAGTGGGGCCTGTCGTCATGCGCTTCGGCAGACCCGCGGTCATGATCGGCCTTCTTCTCCTACCGTTCACGTATGCTGAGGCCAGTGCCGATTCCCGGTTCGAAGGAAAGACCGTCCGCCGCGTGGAAATTCACGCGGACGGACGGCTGACCAGAATTTCCGAAGCGGACGTGTTCAGGTTGATCACGATTCGTGAAGAGGAACCCTACACGAGTTCCCGGGCTCAAACGACTCTGCGCCGACTCTACGCCACGGGAGTCTTTCACGATGTTCAGATCGACGTCCGGAAATCGTCCGACGGCGGAGTGTCGGTCACGGTTTTCCTGATTCGAAAATATCTAATGGACCAGATTCGATTCATCGGTCAAGTCGAAGCCGACAGGAGGCAACTCCGCCGGCAACTGGTCTTGAAACCCGGCGAACCATACTCCGATGCGAGTTTCGAGGAAAGCCTTGTCAAGGTGAGCAGTTTCTACCGGAGGAACGGGTACCACCAGGCAGCAGTCGAGCCCGAGTTTGAGATCGATCATGACGGGGCAGGTATCAACCTGGCATTCCGGATCACGGCCGGCCGGGGGGCTCGGATGAAGCAGGTCGAGATTGAAGCCCCCGAAGCTTTGGACCTGGAAAGGTTTCAGGTTCAGCTTGAAAACGCGAGAGGTTCGGTCTTCTCCAGGAGTCGGCTCGACCAGATCATTCGTCGAGTGGAAAAAGACCTGGCCCGGCAAGGTTTCGCGGCAGCAAGGATTCGTGAGCAACTGCAGTACGACCGCACCGACAATACGGTATCGCTTCGGCTGCAGATTCAACCGGGCAACCGCACGGTGATCGAATTCGAGGGTGTTGATCTGGATCAGCAGACGCTCGCCGATCTTCCCGTCTTCAGCCGGAAGGGACTGCTGGAAAACCTCTTGGACGACACCACGGCGGAACTCCGGGAAATCTATCAGCGCCGCGGGTATCTGCTGGCCCACGTAGCGCTGGAGAGACAAGACCGCGCCAATTCCAACGCGATCTTGTTCAGGGTCGAGAGAGGTGCGCGGTGCAGGGTCGGCAGCGTTCTTTTCGAAGGTAACGAGTTCGCGGAAGACGGAGTTCTACTCGGAATCGTCAGCGTCAGGAAGGGCGGAATGTTTCGCAGCGGGCGGTTTACCGAGCGGATGGCCCAGGATGACCTCCGTGTCATCGAAGCCTATTACCGGCAGAGAGGGTTCAGGGATGTGGAAGTCACCTACGAACTGGTGGCAGCGAATCCACCCGGCCGCAACCTGAAGCTGACCTACGAGATCCGGGAGGGCACAAGGTATTTCATTCGGGACGTTCAGTTTGTCGGAAACGAGGAGTTGAGCCGGAGAGTTCTGGAGAATCAGCTCCAAGGCCGTCCGGGCACTCCGTTCGCCCTTGCGAATCTGACCCGGGATCGAGCCAACCTGCTGGCTATGTACGAAGATCTGGGCTACCGGCAGGTGGACTGCCGCTTTCAGATCTCGTTTCCTGAGGTTGCCGCCGCCCACGTCACCTTTGTCATCGAGGAAGGCCCCCGGCATTTCACTGATGTGGTCGTGCTCTCCGGGAACCTGAGCACGAAAGAAAGGTTAGTTCACGAGGCAATCTCCATAAAGCCCGGAGATCCGGCGTCACTCACTCGAATTCTGGCGACCGAGAGCGATCTGTACGACTTGGCCGTTTTCAGCCGCGTGGAGATTCGGGAGATTCCATCCTTCATCGACCCGCTTCGCCGCAACGTGGTGGTCGCGGTGGAGGAGGCAAGGAAATATACACTCTCCTACGGCGGCGGCTATTCCTCGTCTGAGGGGCCGCGCGGCACGCTCGGCATCAGCAACGGCAACTTCCTGGGAAGAGCCGAAACTCTGGCTCTTGGTCTGCGCGCCGGTTCCAAACGACAACGCGCCAATTTGTCGTACACCGCGTCCCGTTTCTTCGGACGGAAGCTCCCCACGGTCACATCCCTGACGGCCAACAATGAAGCGGCCCTAACCACGGACACCGAAGGAGACATCCGGGCTCCCCGAGGGAAACCCTTCGACGAATCTCGTGTCATCTTGTCGACCCAGACCGAACGACCGTTGAGCCGGCGCGAGTCCATGTTCTTTCGCTACAACTTCGAAGCCGTACGGATCAGGCTTCCCGAAGATCTGGACGTTCCCCTGCAGTTCTTCCGCGAGCAGGACCGGCTGCGGCTTTCCAGCTTTGCGCTGTCCTATCTGAACGAGTCGAGAGACGACCCCACCAACGCCACTGAAGGCTTCCTTTTGACTGGCGACACAAAACTCTCTCTCAAGGCAATCGGTTCGGGCGCAAACTTTTTCCGTGCTCTGGCTCAGGGCCAGTACTACCGAAAGCTCCATCCCGATCTGATTCTGGCTTCCTCCCTCAGACTGGGTTGGATCGGTGCGTTTGGACTCGCTGCTCCAGATGAAATGTCCAACCCCGCCCCCTTGAGCGAGCGATTCTTCTCCGGAGGATCAACCACCCTGCGGGGTTTGCCCCGGGAGCTTGCCGGGCCGCTCTTGCGCGATCCCGAGACGGGCGAGATCGTGCTCGTGAACCATCGGGGAGAGTCTGACCCGGCCGGGCGACCCGTTCCGTTGGGCGGCAACGCTCTCTTGATCGCAAATCTGGAACTCCGGTTTCCACTGGCGGCCTTCTTCGAGGCCGCGTTGTTTTACGACGGGGGCAATGTTTTCCGTACCTTTCGTGATCTTCCATCCAACTTTACGCACGCCGTCGGATTGGGGATTCAGGCCAACACGCCCTTGGGGCCGATTCGCTTCGATGTGGGCTACAATCCCAGTCCACCGGACGTGACGGCGTTCAAGCACTGGAACTTTCACTTCATACTGGGACCGTCGTTTTAGCCATGCGCCACCGGAGTCGACATGGAATTCTGACCGTGACCTGGCTGGCTGTCTTCTGCTCCATCGCGGACCTGAGTCCCGCTCGTTCGGAGATCATGGACAGAGTGGCCGCTTTGGTGGGAGACGAAGTCATTACCCTCTCCGACGTACGTTGGCTGATTCAGTTCCGGGGACAGATTCTGCCGTCGGATCCCGCCCGGAGAAAGCTGGTTTATTCTGCGGCGTTGAACCAGTTGATCGAGGAAACCATGATTGCCAGGGAGGCACGGAACACTCCGGGCGCTGAAATCCTGCCGGCAGAGGTGGAAACTCGTATCGAGGCCTACAGGCGGCACTTCCGGTCGGAAGAGAAGTTCCAGAAAAAACTCCGGTCCATGGGGATGAGCCCGGGAAGTCTGCGCGCTGTGGTCCGGCGACAGTTGACCGTTCAGAAGTTCGTTCAGGTTCGCATTCAGGCGTTCGTAATCGTTCTGCCCCGGGAAATCGAAGCCTATTACCGCGAGACGTTCCTTCCAACCGTCAAAGGAGGTTCGGCACCACCCCTGGAATTGCTGCAGAACCGGATTCAGGAAATCGTGGGGCGCCGAAAAGCCAACCAGGAACTGGAGCGCTGGGTGGCTCAAGCCCGGAAGCGAATCGTGGTCGAGGTTCTGCTGTTCAGGGAACCCCCTCAGTCTCCCAACCATCCGGAGAGTCCCTGAAGCCCGGGCCACCACACCGGGTCGGCCCCGTAGCGGTAGCCCCTGTTCGCACAGGTTTTCATCACTGCGGCACTCCGTTGGTCCGCCTATCCCACAACCAACTTCAAGGTGGCGGAATCCGGCCGTAGGGTCACCAGTACCCTCAGGCGATGGAGACGAGGACTTCCTCGATGACGTCGAACGCCCAGTGAACCTCCCGGTCTTCGATGACATATGGAGGAAGGAAGTAGAGAACATTTCCCAGGGGGCGCAGGAGAAGACCATTATCCAGAAACGTCTGGATCAATCGGGGCGATCGCGAATCGAGATAGCCTGCCTCTCCCTCGGCCTCCAGTTCCATCACCGCCAGCCCTCCGATCCCGCGAACCTCCGCCACTCCAGGCAGCCGGGCGATGCGGGCCAGGCGCTCCGAGAAGAGCTCTGCCAATCGAGCCACTCGCTCCAGCCGCTCTTCCTCGTCGAAAAGGGCCAGGCTTTCCAGGGCGACGGCGCATCCCAGGGGATTGGCGGTGTAGGAATGCCCGTGCAGAAACCCCCGCCCCCGGTCCTCGCTCAGAAACGCCTGGTAAAGGGGCTCGGCCACCAGGGTGGCGGCCAGGGGGAGATAACCTCCGGTGAGGGCCTTGGAGAGGCACATGAGGTCGGGCGTCACCGGTCCATGCTCGCAGGCGAACATCTTCCCGGTCCGGCCGAAACCGGTGAAGACCTCGTCGGCGATGAGCAGAGTTCCGTGACGGCGGGTCAGCTCCCGGACCAGGTTCAGGAACTCCACCGGCCAGATGATCATTCCCCCGGCGCCCTGAACCATGGGCTCCACGATCACCGCCGACACCCGGTGACCCGTCTCCCGCAGGAGGTCCTCGAGCCGGCCGGTGCACTCGATGTGACACGTGGCGCGGGTCCGGCCCACGGGACAGGTCCGGCAGGTGGGAGCGTGAGTCTGGAGCTGCTTCACCAGGAGGTCCGCGAACTGGGCGTGGAAAGCGTCCACTCCCCCCACCCCCATGGCACCCAGGGTGTCGCCATGGTAGGCATGTTTCAGAGAGATGAAGAGATCGCGGGTCTCGCCGCGGTTCTTCCAATACTGGTAGGACATCTTCAGCGCCACCTCCACCGAGGTGGATCCGTTGTCCGAGAAGAAGACGCGTGACAACCCCGCCGGTGAGCGCCGGACCAGCTCGGAAGCCAACCGTGCCGCCGGTTCGTGGGTGCATCCGGCGAACAGCACGTGCCCCAGCCGCGAAGCCTGTTCCTCCAACGCACGGTTGAGACGTGGATGGTTGTGTCCGTGGATGTTGACCCACCAGGAGGAGATGCCGTCCAGCAACCGGCGGCCGTCCTGGGTATGGAGGTAGATCCCTTCGGCGCGCTCGATGGGGATGGGAGGAGGCGCCGTCTGCATCTGGGTGAACGGATGCCAGACGTATTTCCGATCCTGGGACACCCAGCCGCCGAAATCTTTCATTGCCGACTACTCTAACTAACCCGCCTTCCGGCGTCCGGCCGGGGCCCCAGGAGACAGCGCTCCAGCACCCGGTCCCGGTCGAATCCGGAGGCCGTTCGCGCGACGGTCTCGCAGGAGAGGGGATTGAGGGGTTGCAACTCCGCCACCACACGGGTCCGGCCGAACCGCTCGATGGCCCGCCGATTCTCCAGGTTGGCGGGCCCGTTCAGGACCACTCCCGCCAGGCTCAGGTCCCTGGAACGGAGCGCTTCGAGGGTCAGCAAAGTGTGGTTGATGGTCCCGAGTTGACTGGACGCGACCACGAGGCAGGGCAGAGCCAAGTCCTTCAGGAGATCGGCCAGGAGATATCCGCGATCGGTCAGGGGCACCAGGAGACCCCCGATCCCCTCCACGACCAAAAGACCGTCGCCCACAGACTCCCGATGACGCCGGTAGGCGGAGAGGATGCGCTCCGGTTCGATCTCGACTCCCGCCAAACGGGCCGCCAGGTGAGGAGAAAGGGGCGGACCAAACCGGTAGCACTCCTTCAGAATCCGCACCTCCGGACCCGCCAGGGAAGCCACCTCCTGGCTGTCGCTTCCCTCCTCCGCTCCCGTGGCGACCGGTTTCCAGTAGGTAACGTGCGTCCGTCCCGCCCAGTGGGCCAGGAGAACGGCGGAGACGACCGTCTTGCCGATTTCGGTCCCCGTTCCAGTGACCAAGACCTGCATCACACGGTCTCCAGCGCCTCGGCAAGAGCCTGGCAAAGCCGGTCCAACTGCTCGACAGAATGGTTGGCGTGAACCGAGATCCGGAGCCGAGCGGTGCCGGCCGGCACCGTGGGGGGACGGAGCGCCCTTACGTCCAGTCCCTGCTCCCGAAGCCGTCGGGCGACGGCGAGGGCGCGGCGATTGTCGCCCAGGATGACCGGCACGATGGGGCCGGCGCTGTCCAACGTGTCCAGACCCTGCCCTCTCAGTCGCCGGCGGAGGCGGTCTGAGAGTTCCAGGACCCGTTCCCGCCGTCCCGGGTCGCCCCCGGCGATTTCCAACGCCGCCTCCAACGCGTAGAGGAGAAGGGGCGGCGTGGATGTGGTGAAGATGAAGCTGCGGCAGGCGTTGACCAGGTACTCGATGACGGTTCGGGGGCCGGCCACGAACGCGCCGGCCACGCCCAGACCCTTGCCGCACCCCGAGACGATGGCGGCGGCGCGCTTCTCGATCCCGAAATGCTCCGTCAGGCCCGACCCTCGACCGGTGCCGAAGAGCCCGGTGGCATGGGAGTCATCCACGATCAGGTCCGCTCCCCATTCCTCCGCCAGGTCCGCATATTGGTCCAAGGGCGCGATGTCCCCGTCCATGCTGAAGAGGGACTCGGTGACCAGGAAGGTTCGGCCGCGGGGATGGGGAGTCGCGAGAGCGGCTCGCACCGCCTCCAGATCCCGGTGGGGATGGATGACCTTCCGCGCCCCGCTCAAACGAATTCCGTCGATGATGCTGGCGTGGTTGAGACGGTCCGACACCACCCGGTCCCGGGGGCCCATGAGGGCGGAAAGGAGACCCATGTTGGCCTGGTAGCCGCTGGGAAACACCAGGGCGGCTTCGGTCCCCTTGAACCGGGCCAGCTTCTCTTCCAGCAGCCGGTGGTGCGGCGTGTTTCCCCGCAGCAGCCGGGAGGAGGGTGCCGAGACGGGACGAGACTCGGGCTCGTCACGCAAACGCTCGATCAGGAACGTCCTCAGCCGCGGATCGCGGGACAGGTCCAGGTAGTCGTTGGAACAGAAATCCACGGCCTCGGGGGACGCGTCCTCGAGGGACCGGTAGAGCCCGGACGAGCGGACCCGCTCAAGACGATTCCCCAATTCCCGAACGAGAGTTCTCACGGAGTCCCTGCCAGCATGAGCTGCAAGCTATTGGAAATGCCGCAACCGGTCAAGAATTCCGCTGGGACACGGAGATTCGATCATTTGAGTTCCGATTCCGGCGTTTCCTATAATGGACGGAAACGGTGGCGGCGTACCCAAGTGGCTAAGGGAGAGGTCTGCAAAACCTCCATTCACCGGTTCGAATCCGGTCGCCGCCTCCAAATCCTTTGAAGAACCGTCCGGAGGCGAGAAATGGGCCCAGCCCGCCGGTTCCTCCTGCTTGCAGCGGCAGTCATTCTGGTTTTTCTGCTCTTCCGAATCGACCATCAGAATCAGGAACCCGTCCCGGCATCGGATTCTCGATCCGGCGGCCAAGCCCGGATTTCACAAGATGGACGCGGACAGCTTCCGTGGCTGCCAAACGGCGGCGGAAACGGCAGGGCTCGCGGGGTTCCGCCAATCCGGACCTCGAAGAGATCGGGCGAATGGACCGATGCACCCACCCGCCTCGAGATATTGGTCGTCGACGAAGAAACGCAGTCTCCCTTGCCGGAAGCCTCGGTTCAGGTCAGACAAGTGTGGTCGCGATCCAAGGAATTGTCGGGACAGACCGGATCCGATGGAAGGGCCTATTTCGAGCTGGACCGCGGCCAATACTGGGTTTGGGCCAACCACCCCGCGTATGTTCCCGACCATGTCGGCTTCGCCGCTGAGGGGTCGGAGTCTCGATGCACCGTTGTACTGACTCCCAGGAATCCGCCAGGGTTACTCGTGACCGGATCGGTCCGTGACACTGCAGGCCGGGGAGTTCCAGGCGCACGTGTTTCTTTGGAAATTCCACGCAGGAGGCGTAATGTCCGTTCCTCGGACCCGACAGAATCCCCGACTGCGCCGGTCCAGATCCGGAACCGCTACCTGAGAAGAATGGGGATACCGGGCTATTCCGAGACCGATCAGGCCGGCTCCTTCTCTCTGGAGATACCGGAGGGCACCTATCGACTCTCCGTTCACTCGATTTCCCACGAACCGTTTGAGGACGACGTGCAGGTTCCCACTTCGTCGCCTCTCGAAATCGTCGTGACGGAATTGGACGAGCTGGTCCGGCTTTCGGGCCGGGTTTCGGACGGGGATGGACATTCTCTCTCCGGCGCAACCGTTGACCTGGCAGTCAAGGCCAATTCCGGACGAATGGGATTTGCCGACTCCACAACTGGCGGCGGCGGCTTTTTCGAATTCATTTTGCCTCCAGGCGACGTCACACTGGAGGTCAAGATCAAGGGACACAAGACCTACTGGCAGACCCACGAGGTGACTCAGGACACCGAGATCTTTCCCGTCCTGGAGGAATTCAAGAAGTATCGGCGCTTCACGGTGCGCGTCTATGACAGCAAGGGACAATCCGTGGCGAATCCCTTCGTGATCGGGACCGCCCTGGAGAGCGGCAAGGGCGTCGTCTCCCCGGTCACCCGGAAGATCGACAGATCTGAGCCGACACAGACCTACCAGGCCAGCGAATATCCCTTTCGCATCTACGCCACGGCCCTTCATGTGGGACTCGGTATCACCGAGGCCAAGGTGATCCGCTCCTATCAGTCCAACATCGATCTTCGGGTCAAGGGCGGAGGACGGATCGAGGGCAATGTCGCCGACACGGATGGCAACCCCGTGCGGGATTTCACCATCGTATTGAGGAAGGATGGGTTCGATCTGGGGATCTTCCGGAGCTTTTCCCAGGAGGGCCGATTCATCCTTGAAGGAATCCCAACGGGCCTCTACTCCTTGAGCTTTTATTCGCGCCCCGAGATGACCCAGACGGAACTGGTGACGTTTCGACCGAAATTGGTCATGATTCAGAATGATCGGACCAGTTTCCTGGACGTCGTGCTCCGGCCGCAGGGATGGGTCAGGACCGCCGGTCAGAGGGGCGGAGAATCGGACTCCCGCCGCGAACTCCGCCCGGAATATTGATGCGAAGCGTCGTATTCCGTATCTTCCATTCCGATTCAGACCAGTGACGTTCCGTATTCCAGGAGGTGACCCGTGTCCAGTTCTCGAATCGACGGCGGCCAGACGCGCCGCGGTTTCCTTCACCGATCCGCCCAGGCCCTGGGGACCGCCGCCGCGGCCCACCTCGCCGGAGCCGAGGCGAGAAGCGCCGGTATCTCAAGTCAAACCAGGAAAGACGACACACCCATGAAGATCGATGCGCATGGCCACATCAGCCAGGTTGAGATTCAGGACCTGGAGGGCGAGTACAGGAAGAACTGGAAGTACGGGATGGGCGCCCGGGACAACCTCTACCTGATGGATTCCGTCGGCATCGACATGCAGGTGCTCCAGTGCGCCTTCTACCTGCACCGGTACCACCGCCGGATGATGAAGGAGCATCCGGGCCGGTTCGTCGCCATCAGCAAGATCGACGAACGGTTGCTGCCCGGTGACCGCGGGCTGAAGCTGATCCAGAATCACATCGAGGAATGGGGGTTCAAGGGGTGGTACTACGACTGCTGGCCGCCGGAGCAGAGGGTGGAAATGGGGATGGACCCCAAGGAGTGGGGTACTCCCGACCCCTTCCACCACTTCGACCACTCCCGTTACGACCCTCAATGGGAACTGGTCCAGTCACTGGGGGTTCCCGCGTGCGTCACTTCCTATTCGTACAACTTCAAGACCCTGGGACCGGGCCTCTTGAACGTGCTCAAGAAGTTTCCGGATCTGAAGGTGGTCATCATTCATGGTTACTGGCCGCCAAGCTGCGTGCAGGACGACGGTTCCGTCCGAATTCCTGACGCGGTCGTCGAGTTGGTCAAGAATTACAACGTGGTCATGGAGATCCTCCCCGGACTCCAGCACCGGTCCGACATGTACGGCCCCGGAGATGCGGTCCTCAAGGCGTATTACGACACCTTCGGCCCGTCCAAGCTCATGTGGGGCTCCGAGTACACCCACGTGGACCTTCCCACCGTCGAGCAGTACCTGCACCAGTTCGATTACATCAAGGAGCGGTGCCCGTACATGAGCGAAAGCGACATCGCCCAGATTCGCGGCGGGACCGCCATGGAGATTTACGGGATTCAAGGCTGACGGCGGATTGCGGTTTTTTCTGCCTTCACACGATCCGATAATCCAAAATTCGCTAAAGGCATGCTGACATCACCGATCCGCATACACCATCACTCGATGGGACTTGATTGTAAGACTATAGTTGGTAATACTCTTACAATGAAAATTACATCCAAGGGTCAGGTGACGATCCCCCAGCGATTCAGGCTGAAGTTCGGACTGCTCCCCAATACGGAGGCGGCCTTCGAAGAGTCCGACGGTGGAGTGTTGATTCGTCCCGTGTTGAGCAAACGAGCTCTCATCGAGCAGCGCCTCCGTGACGCACGCGGCGTCGCGGACAGAGGACTCAGTACCGATGATGTGATGCGGCTCACGCGCGGGGACGACTGAGTGTTTCTGGTCGACACCAACGTATTGCTCGACATCCTCTCGGACGACCCGGTCTGGCGTCCCTGGTCGGAGCACGCAATACGTGATTCTCTGGTTTCCGGAGTCGTTGGAATCAACCCGATCATCTACGCCGAGACATCCGTCTCTTTCACCGATCCCAGAGAATTGGATCATTACCTGAACTCCCTTATGCTGGTGCGTTTTCAGCTACCGTACGAAGCTGGATTCCTCGCGGCGAGAGCCTTTATCCAGTATCGCCGAGCCGGAGGTGTGCGGGCATCGCCGCTGCCGGATTTCTACATCGGCGCGCACGCCGAGACACAAGGACTGACACTTCTCACCAGAGACACAAGGCGATACCAGACCTACTTCCCTGCAGTGAAACTGGTGACACCGCGAAGCGCGTAGGCTACTTCGGTACCGAGGTTTTGTGGAGATCAGTCACGTTGAGAACGAGTCCCACCGTCTCCGGATGGAAATCGTAGAGTCTCCCCGGTTGCAGATGCCGGGAGCGAATCCCCTACCGGAACAGCACTACGACTTCTTCCAGGATCGGCGATACGACTCCCGTCGCTGCCGGATGGAGAGTCGCCCGGTATTGAATCACTGCATGTGAGGGGTCCGTATCCGGGATGGCGCCGGGATGCTCGAAGAAAGTCGCCGGACCGCCGGGTCCCCGCCACGCGGCGCCGTCCAATTCTTCTTCCGACTCGGCCGTCCTTATCTGGAAAAGCACCCGGCTGCCATGGGGCGTCTGAGCCTTCCAGGTCAGGTTGGCCGGACGGCCCTCCGAGAACGAGTGCGCCGACGAGACGTAGTCGAACTCGAAACGCCGGTCGTAGATGTTGCCCAGGTCCACTCCCGAGTCGTTGTGGGGTCCGCGGACCGGGATCTCCAGCCTGCGGTCCGCCCGGAAGCCGTCGCCTCCTCCCCAGTAGAGGAAGGAGTTGGTGACGTGATCGCCGAAGGAGCCGATCCGGTTGGGATCCCCCTCGGAACGATGGCAGACGAAGAGGATGTCGGCGTATCCGTCCTGGTTGAAGTCCGCCACCATGCTTCCGGCCCCCGAGTTGGTGGGCAGCTCGAACATCCGCTTCGGGTCGAACCCGTCGGGTCCGCCCAGATGGACCCGTGAGAGTGTCGCCCGGCTCGATCCGGTGTTGTAGTTGGGGCACACCAGGTCCAGCCATCCGTCCTGGTTCACGTCCGCCACCGTGATCAGGTTGGTCCCCTCGATCTCGAATTCGGTGCGCCGGCCGGCCGAGTATTCTCCTTTCCCCGCACCCCAATAGACGAAGCCTGTGGTCGACCGGGAGCCTGCTTCGATGGAGCGGCTCAGCACCAGGTCCAGCACTCCGTCCCGATTCAGGTCGGCGACCTCCACGCCCCGGAGGCTGGCCGATCCGGGCACGATACTGCGGCGCGACGAGGAGTAGCCCCGGCTTCCGTCACCCCAATAGATGGGGACGCCCTCCGCGTTGGCCGAGAACAGGAGGTCCAGGTGTCCGTCCCGGTTCAGGTCGGCAATGGCGGGGATGCCGGTGGGTCCGTTGTCCAATTCCAGCCGCTCCGTGACCACGAACCCTTCGCCGCCGCCCCAGTAGATGAACGCTCCCGTTTCCGCCAACTCCTCACTGGGGACGTTGGACAGGACCACGTCCAGCCATCCGTCCCGGTCCAGATCGGCGATGCTCACGCCGGCGCTGCCGCGTCCCATCAGGGCGGATCGCTTGCCGGCGTGGAACCCCTGCCTGTCACCCCAGTAGATGTGGCTTTCCTGGCGCCACCGGACCGTCTCTCCGAAATTGGAGACCACCAGATCGGTCCATCCGTCGTCGTTAAGGTCCGCCGATCCCCATTCATAGGGATCGACGGCGGGCAGCGAGATCCGCCGCTCGGCGCTGTACCGGCCATGCGCGTCTCCCCAATAGAGGAAAATGGGACTGTCCCCACCCCGGCTGCGCGCCACCGTGTTGTTGAAGAGGACGTCGAGGTGGCCGTCGCCGTCGAAGTCGGTCACCAGGTTGCCCACCGCTCCCGTTGTGAAGAGGGAGGTGCGGCGGGTGGGAGCGAACCCTTCTTCCGAGTTCCACTGGATATAGGAGGGAACCTCGAACGAAAAGTGTTCCTTGTAGTTGGAGATGACCAGGTCCACGTGCCCGTCCCGATTCAGATCGGCGGCCGAGGCGCCCCACGCTCCCACCGTCTCGAATTCCTGACGCCGATCCGCGGAGAACCCCTCCTCAGAGCCCCAGTACAGATAGGAGTGGGTGAGGGGGTTTCCGTGGGACTGGTGATTGGTGAAGAAGATGTCCTGGTGGCCGTCGCCGTTGAAATCGGCGACGGCGGCGTCCCGGGCGTCGCTGGTGGGAAGCTCCAGGCGCCGGTCGGCCGAGAAGCCCTCCTCGCCGTTGAGATAGACGAACGAAGCCGGTCCCTTCCCGTTGGCGAACACCAGATCGGTGCGGCCGTCGCCGTTCACGTCGGCCGGTTCCACGGCAAAGGCCTGATGGGTCGGAAGATCCACCTTGCGTTGGGGACTGAAACCCTTCTCCCCTCCCCACAGGACATAGGAGTCGATGTCCTGGTTCCCCTTGTCTTCCTGGTTGGCCAGAATGAGATCGGGCCATCCATCCTGGTTCAGATCGGCGACGGCGGCGTCCGAGGCCCCGAGCGCCGGGACGTCCACATAGCGCTCCCGGTCCGGTCCCTGCGCCGACCCCCAGAAGACCCGGGACGGTGAATCGTAACCGCCGTCCCGAAAGCCGACGCGGTATTCCCAGAACCCGGCGGACAGAGCCAGAATCACGTCAGGGTGCCCGTCCCGGTTAAGATCGGCGACGGCGGCTCCCTGGGCCGCCCGAGACGGAAGGGAGATCTTCCTGGAAAAGGGGTGGAAACCCCACGCCGAATCGTCGCGGCGGGTCTTCAATTCTTCGATCCCGCCGAAGTAGACGAACGAATCCATGCCGTCCCAAGTTCCGTTGGTATAGTTGGGGAAGACGACATCCATCCGCCCGTCACCGTTCAGATCGCCGGAGGCAGCCCACTGGGCGCCGTCGTTGGGAATGAAGGAGCGCCGGGACACGTCGAAGTCCCTGCCGTTTCCCCAATAGATGGCCGCGTCCATCTTCTCCTTGTGGGGATGCGTGTTGGAGAAGACCAGGTCGATGAACCCGTCCTGGTTCAGATCCCACCGATTCACCAACTGGATGCGCCCCCTCCGTGAAACGTAGGTGTTGGCGCCGCCGTCTCCGAAGCGGCCGTCGGCGAAATCCTCGAAGCTGGATTCCTGCCAGATCTTGGGCCCGGTCTGGCCCCGGGCCGCAACGGCGCAAGACAGAAAAAGCAAGGTCAGCCCCAGATTCCAGCGCATATCAGACCTCCAGGAATTCAGTGGCCAGCCCGTTCCAGGTATTTCCGGGCGAACTCCAGCAACTTCCGGGACCGCAGGCCAATCCTCCGGGCCTCTTCCTCCGCCTCGGCCAGGCTCCAGCCATGGTTGACCACCCGGTGAAGAATCCAGAACGCTCCGACCCGGTTGGCGCTGGCGCAATGGATGAAGAGAGGCCGATTCGACTCGTCCGAGACGATCCGCAGAAACTCGTCTCCCAACTTCGGAGTCAATTGGCTCGAGTCCACCGGCAGATGAAAATAATTGAGTCCCAGCGCCTGGACGGCAGCTCCCTCTTTCGCCACACCGGGATCCTCGGCGGTGGTCCGCAGGTTCAAGACCGATTGGACCCCTTTCTGCTTCAGCCGGATCAGGTCCTGGTGGGTCGGTTGCCCGGCGGTGCAGAAATCCTGGTTGACCCAGAGAAAGTTTCGAGCCGAAATCGGCGGCTCTGAATCCTGAGCCAAAACCGTTCCAGGCAAAATGACCACCCAGGCCAGAGCGGCCGGAAAGATGAACCTCATGGCTCGAGTATACCGGAGCTTTCCGGTGAAGGCGGACCCTGAAAAATTCCGGCGTCATCGGAAGACCGGGCCTGATAAAATGTTCCGCCTGTATTCTGTGACCGGACTCGAAGTCCTTTCTGTTGCCGCCATGCGATTTCGCCGCCTGTCGTGCGCCGTCGGTTTCCTGGGGTTCACTCTGGTTCCCGTCGATGCCCAGCAGGAGCCGGTCCCCTCTTTCCGGGCCCAATCCGAGGTCGTCCTCGTCGACCTGGTGGTCACCGACAAGCGGGGACAGTTCGTTCATGACCTGAAACCCGAGGAAATCCAGGTCTTCGAGGATGGCAAGCTCCAGCGGCTGACCTTCTTCGACCTGCGCAAGAGAGCCGGATCCGAGGAACAACTGGTTTCGGAAGTCGGAACGGGCTCCGTTCCAGCACCGGCCCTCGCCGCCAGGGCCCTCCCCACGACCCCGCAGGACAGGGGCTATTTCGTCTTCCTGTTCGACCTGCAGTCCATGTCCTTTCATGGGCTGGAACGGGTCAAGGAATCCATTCGACGGTTCGCCCGCTCCGAACTGGCTCCCACCGACCAGGTGATGGTGGCCAGCATTCGGCCGCAGTTTAAAGTCGAAATGCCCTTCACCAGCGACATTTCCCGATTGGACGCCACCCTCGACCAACTGGTCGCGAGGGATTTTGAAGAGACCAGCATCGCCAAGTTCATAGAGCAGATGGACTATGCATTCGCCCGCATGGAGGCGGGAGCCCTGGACACTTTCGATCCCGGCCAGACCGGGACCGGAGAGCAGAGACTCGATCCGAATCTGGATGGGGCCATCTCCGAAGCAGCGGACTACGGCCGCGATCTCCTGGTGAAGGTCGAGCTGCAAGTGGACTTCACCTGCGCCGCCATCAGCGCCCTCTCCCGGCATCTTGGCTCTCTGCCGGGACGAAAGCAGTTGATCTACTTTTCCAAGGGTTATCCTCTCGACGCCAAACGGACCATCAGCCACCTGATTTCCCAACGAGCCATCACCTACTCGCCGGGACAGATCACCCTGATCCATCTGGCAGCCAACAACTACATGGCGGGAGCCTCCCAGGCCTCCCACCTGCTCAACCGGCTTGGGTCGGCCGTACGCCAGGCCAATCGAGCCCAGGTTTCGGTGTACAGCATCGATCCTCGAGGTCTGATGGTCCCGGCGATCGGCAACCCTGAACACAGAGGTTCGGGCAATTATCTCTACCCGACCTATTCCACCGAGGACATTACGTCCCCGCACCAGTTTCTGGCCTCCCTCTCCATGGAGACCGGCGGGCTCTGGTTCGCCGACGACAACGACCTGGAACGCCCGATCCGCAACGCCTACCGGGACGGCAGCCGCTACTACCTCATGGGATATGTCCCGTCCTCGATTCGGAAGAAGGGCAAGTTCCACAAGATCAAGGTGAAGGTCAAAAGAAAAGGCGTCCGGTTGCGGTACCGGGAAGGTTACGTCGAAGAGGACCCGAGGGAAGCCGAAACCGTCGATCTGGCCAACGCGTTCAAGTTCCCCGATCTGTTCCAGGACTTTCCCGTCGACACGCAGGTCCTGAACCGGAACGGTCAGGTGCAGGTCCAGGCCCGAATCCCGACCGGAGCCTTCATCTTCAGATCCCAGGGCGGACAGAACCAGTGCGTCATCGAGATGTTCGGGGCACTCTTCGACGACTCCGGGAAATGGGTCGGGGAAAACTTCTACTTCGTTGAGAAGTTCGATCTGGACTTCAATCAGCAGGATCTGGCCAAGTTCCTACGCTACAAGCACTTCGTCCCCATGGCGGCAGGGATTACGCCGGACGGGCCCCGCGACCTGGTGGTCGTGGTTCGCCAGCGTCTCACCGGAAGAATGGCGACGTCGACCCATCGGATCGTTCCGAACTGAGGGGAAGCACGCAGGATCGGTAGAGTCCACTCGAGTTGAAGACGATGGACAAGCCCAACCTCGTCTACATCACCGCCGATCAACTCAAGGCCTCGGCGGCCCCCATTCTGGGGAACTCGCTGATCTCCTGCCCCTTCATGGGAGGCCTGGCCGCGGAAGGAATCACTTTTCCCGAGACCTATGCCGCCAGCACCATCTGCACTCCCAGCCGCGCCTCCGTCTTCACCGGCGTCCACCCTCTGGTCCACCAGGTCACCTGCTGGCAGAACAAGGCCCCTCTGAACCTGCCTCAGATGTCCGAGCTCTTCGCCTCAGCCGGTTACTACACGGCGGTGGCGGGTCATTTCGAGCAAGGGCGCAACCTGAGCCGCGGCTGGTACGAGCAGGTGGACCTGCGTGAGCCGGGGCCCCTGGCCCGCGCTCTGGAGACCAAGTACTCGCATGGCCGAAAGGACGTGGGCTGGTCGTGCGGAGCCATCGAATGCGCTCCCGAGGAGGGACATTCGGCGCTGCTGGCGGACCGGGCGATCCGCATGATCGACACGGCGCGGCGATCCCGGATGCCCTTCTTTCTCCACTTCTCCTTCAACGACCCCCATCCCTCCTATTTCGTGCCTCCTCCCTACGATTCCCTGGTGGACCCGGACCAGGTCGTTCTCCCGGTGATGGACCACGACGGGGCGAGGCCCGCCTGGCAGCGCCAGGCCCTCAGGGAAGTCAGGACCGATGAGGCATCGGAACGCGATCTCAAGAAGGTGGTGGCCGTCTACAACGGCATGATCCGCTACGTGGACGACCAGATGAATCGGGTCTTCCAGGCCCTGGCCGAACGGGACCTGCTGGAGAACACCTGGGTGGTCTTCGCCTCCGACCACGGCGATTTCATGGGGGAGAAGGGACTCTTCGAGAAGTGCGAGGTTCCGTACGAGTGCCTGACCCACGTCCCGTTGGTGATTCGTCCCCCCACGAACCTGACGGCCCGCCGGGAAATCCGGATCCCCGGCCTCGTGGATCTGGTGGATCTTTTCCCCACTTTCCTCTCCCTGGCCGGCATTCCGGTTCCCGAGTACGCGCAGGGCCGGGACCTGATGGACTGGGTGGGCCGGGGAGCGGAACGGCCGTTGCGAGATGCCGTCCATGCCCAGGTGGGCGACTACCATGGACATCTCCAGTCCACCTTCCCCACCGGAACCTTCAATTCGGGGCGGCGAAACGCCCTGGTTCGAGCCGGCCGGAGCCGGGAGTTCTCCTACATCCGGGATCCCCAATACGGCGATGAAGCCTACGACCTCACCCGTGATCCAGGCGAGCTGGACAACCTCCTGCAGCGGGGGGCGGTCCCCGAAGGCGTCACCCGGCTCAGGGACGAACTCGACCGCTGGGAGGAGGCCTGCCTCGACTTGCGGAGACAGTTGAACGTCATTCCCGGAGACCGGGGGTTCGAACCGGGGTGGGAGTAGCGGATCGGTGCGGGGGTTGGCCGCCCCCGACTCCGGAGTGTGGGGGACAGGGATGTCCCCTCTCCTATTTGGCGGCGCCGGCCTCTTGCAGGTAGCGGACGACTTCAGTGTGGCGATTTGAGGCGGCCGCCGAAAGGGCGGTGAGACCCTTCTGGTCCTTGAGGTCCAGTCGAGCTCCCGCGTTCACCAGCGCCCGGACCACCGGAAGGTGGCCATCCGTCGCTGCGCCGATGAGCGCGGTCTTTCCTTCGTTCTCGCGGGCATCAATGGCGGCGCCGGCCGCCAGCAGCGCTTTTGTGGTCTCCAGGCGGCCGTTCCACGCGGCCCACATCAGGGCGGTGGCGCCGGTGTAATCGCGCGACTCCAACTGGGCGCCGGCGGCAACCAACATGCCGATGATTTGGGTGCGACCCTCCCAGGCCGCCCCCATGAGCCCGCCGCGGTCGTTCTTGTCCTTGAGGTTCACGTCGGCTCCGGCTTCCAGAAGAACCCCCACGGTGTCTCCATATCCCTTCCAGCAGGCCCAGATGAGTGGCGTCATCCCAGCCAGCTCATCCTGCGGATCGATCTCGGACCCTCGCTCCAAAAGGATCTTGACCACTTCGCTCTGCCCCTCCCAGGCGGCGGCCGTCAGAGCCGTGGTCCCCTGCTCGTCCCTCCCGTTGACGTCCACGCCGAGATCCAGCAGGTATTTCACGGTGTTCACGTCTCCCCGTTCGGCAGCCTGGATGAGATGGACGGGTTTCTCCTGCTGCCGGAGGGCGCCAAGCACGGTTCCTGTTATCAGGAGCGCCGCACCCAGCGCCCACACCAATGCTTTTCCGCTCCTTGATCTCATGGTTGTGCAATCCTGGCCATGGAGTCGGCCTTGAGCCATCCCACGTTACCGTCGGCCAGCAGGACCTCGACCCACGATCCCGAGACTTCCTGCATTCGTACTTTGGTTCCCTCGTGGAGCGTGAAGACCTGGATGCCCTCTTCTCCCGGAGCGCTCACGGCTCTGACCTCCTTGGCCAGGATGATGGCCTCGGTGGATTCTCTCTCCTGGCGGACCTGACCCACAAGGCAGGAGGCGGACACGATCAGCATCATGGATCCGATCCAGACGATCTTGCCGGCAACCTTGCGGCCGCGACTCCACAGAAGCCTGAGGATCCAGGCCGCCGCCGCGACGGCGTAGGAACTCCACAACAGGATCCATAGAGCGTCGCGTGGAAAGTAGAACACGAGGCGTTCCAGAAGCACCAGTGGCCGGAAACGGGGCAGCTCCGGAATCCGGTCGACCACCTTGAGCCGGGCCAGCGACAGGTTGACCTCCAGGTCCTCGTCTCCGGGGATCAGCCGAGACGCTCGTTCGTAGTGAAGAATGGCCGGCCCCGTCTCGCCCAACTTGTAGTAGCAATTCCCCATGTTGAAATAGAGCGGACCCGACTCGTAACCCATGGCGGCGATGGCGGCATAGCTCTCCAACGCCTTCCGGTAGTCGCCGGCCTCGTAGTGACGATTCCCCTGCAGAAAGAGCCCCTCTCTGGAGTCTCCACGAAGCGGAGCGGCAACCAGAATCAGGAAGAGCAGAGCGGCTGCCCCCGGTTTCATTGAGCAGGCCTCCCTTCCGGCCGTGACGTCAATTCCTGCTCCATCCGGGTCACGGCCTCCCGGGCGCCGGCCATCAGGTCGCGCATTTCCTCCCGGCCGGAGGAAGAGGGCGCGAACTGCTTCAGGTCGCAAATTTGGAGACAATCGAAATAGCGAGAGAGAGATTCTTCCGAGACTCCCCTGGCCCGCAAGGATTCCTTGACCTCCTGACTGACCATTCCGGCCTGGGCGACGTTGAGCTTGTCGGCAAGATAGCCCATGAGCGCCTGTCCCACGGCCGGATAGAACTCCTGCTCGGCCCCCCCGTCCAGATAGGACTGGGCCTGAGCAAGTCGTTTCCTGGAGACTCGCCGAGCCCGCCTGGCCCGCGCGTAAGCCACGTCTCCCTTGAGCCTCATCTGGTGCCGCCGGTAACCGACGGCGCCCAGAAGACACAGAAGCGGCAAGGAAAAGGGAATCCAGAACCCGGTGACCGTCAGAATCGAATCCCCGATCTTGTGAAACGGCCCGGACCCGATCTTGATGAACCGGATATCCTGCGCCAGCAGCTTCACCTCCTGGCGGGAGAGCCCCGCTTTCGCCGCTTCCGCCAGTTGATCGCCCGGCGTTACGTTGACGGACAACTCGGGAGCGCGGCTGATGCGATAGGCATCCGAGGCCGGATCGAAGTAGGCCATCTGCACCGGTCCCAACCGCACCGGACCGGGGCGGCGTGGAATGAGCACGTACTCGAAGGTCTTCTCTCCGGAGATCCCGCCCGGGTCCCGGCGGATCTGCTGCTCCATCTTCGGCGGGTAGACTTCGAAGCTGGAAGGAAACTCAATCCGGGGTTCGCTCAGGCCGGCCAGATTGCCGTTGCCGGAGATCCGAACCTTGAAGCTCAAGGCCTCGTTGGCCTTGACCTCCGACTTGTCCAATTGACCGGAAATGGAGAAATCTCCGACGGCGCCCTGGAATTCCTGGGGCCTGCCCTCCTGGGGCAAGGGAAGGACCTGCACCCGAAGCGGATTGGAGGCGACCTGGCGGGTCACCTCGCGGCCAAAGATGTCACTGGAGAAAAAGCCCCGGAACGGATCCCGGGAACCGAAGGGATCCCACGAGCCGCCTCGGGTCTGCACCCGGCATTCCAGAACCAGGGGACCGATCTCCTTCTGCCCCGCACCGGTGGGGAACAGCACCATCTTCTTGATCTGAGCCACCGTGTAGCGCCGTCCGCCGATCACCTCCCCCTCGGTTTGGGGCTGCCGGGGCTGCGAATAGTCCTCCACCCAGAACCCGGCCGTCTCCGGCTGCTTGGAGATTCCGTATGAGGAAATCCTGACACCCGTATAGATCTTGTAGGTCACCACCAACGCCTGATTCCGGTAGACACGTTCCCGGTCGGCGGCTGCCCGCACGAAAAGATCCGCTGGCGATGCCGTATCGGCGGACCGGCCTCTGCCGGGAGGAGTGGGAACCGGCCTTCCCCCACTGCCGACTTGAATCCGAAGGGGAGCGGACTTGTGGATGTTGCCGTCCAAACGGACTTGGACCGCGCCGATCTCGAACTCGCCTTCCCGGGTCGCCCGAAAATGGAAACTGAAGGTCCGGGACGTGGACATGCGTCCATTCACCAGCCGATACTGCTGCGAGCTCCTCCGTCCCAGAAACGCAGCGAACTCCTCCATGGGGGGCAAGCGGGGTTCTCCGGCGCTGGAGGCTCCTTTGCCCGAAACCTCCACCGTCAGCGTAAACTGCTGTCCCCTGGCGACGGAGGTCCGGTCCAGAAACGCGCGGACGGCCGGGTCCTGGCCGCCCACCGGTCCGGTAAGCAGGACCGCCGCCAGAACTGTTCCCCGGAACTTTCTCACCAGTCCTTCTCGACCTTCGCGGTTCCGGGTCGCATTTCGAGCTTCTTCCTGACTCCCGCCTGGGCCTGAGCCAGGGCCTCCAGCAGGCGCTCGGCCGCCTCGCGAGACATGGGTTGAGCGCCGTGGGAAGAGGCTTGGGCCTGATCCTCCCGGGAAGACTCCTCTTGCCGGCCGCCGGAGGCGCGAGACTCTTGGTCCCTGTTTTCCTGCCGGTCTCCCGGGCGCTGTTCAGGATTTCCGGAATCCTGCCGGTCATTCCGGGCCTGGGACTGTTGCTCCTCGTCCTGCCGGTCCTGGTTCTCCTGCTCTTCCGGCTGGTCCTGCCGTCCCTGCTGCGATTGATCCTCGTTGCCGGACCCGCTCTCGTCCTGGTTCTTGTCCTTGTCCTGTTCTCCCTCGCCCTGCTGGTCCTGGTTCTGCTGTTGCTGTTCCTGCAACTGCTTGAGCACGAATTCCAGATTGTGCTTGGCGTCCCGGTCGCCGGGCGCCGCCTTCAGCGCCTCCCGGTAGGCGTTCAGGCTCTCCTGGAGCTTTCCCTGGCGATAGAGCGAGTTGCCCAGATTGTACTGGGCCCGCGACTTGATCCCGGGGTCCTCCGTCTGCAGCGCTCTGGAGAAAGAATCGGCGGCATCCTCCATCTCTTCCTTCTTGAATTGCGCATCGCCCAGATTAAAACGGATGGCCGGGGAATCCGGGTTCTCTTCCAGAGCCTCCCGGTACAGTTCCAGAGCCTTGTCGTAGGCTCCCTCCGAGTAGTTCCGGTTCCCCTCCAGAACTTTCTCCCTGCCGGCCTGGCTCCAGAGAGGCTGGGAGCCGGACAACAGTCCCGCCAGCAACAGTCCCGCGAACAGGCGCCGAAATCCCATCACCGAAAACGTCCCTTCCAGACTCTGTCGACGCGACGCCGCTCGGCCAACAGGAGGTCGGCCAGCAGCAGTATCAGACCCAACAGTACAGGGATCTGAAACCGCTCCTCATATTGGGCCACCTGGATGGAGGCGAGCTGCTTCTTTTCCATGGCCGCCACCTCCCCGTAGATCCCCTCCAATTCCGACTCGCCGGGGGAGGCCCTCCGATAGGCGCCACCCGTCTCCTCCGCAACTTCGCGAAGCGTGCTCTCGTCCAGCCGTGTCATCACGACTTCGCCGGACCTGTCTTTCTTGAAACCTTGGGTCCGGCCTTCCGAATCGAAGACCGGTATGGGAGTGCCCTGCATCGACCCGATTCCGACGGCGTGGATGACCACTCCCTGGCCGGCCGCTTCCCGCGCCACCTCCAGGGGCCGTCCCAGGTGGTCTTCTCCGTCGGTGATCAGAACCATTACCTTGTGCTTCTTCTCCTCGGCCGAGAAGAGCTCCAACCCCTTGCGCAGGGCTTCACCCAACGCCGTTCCCGGCACCGGAATCGACTCCGGTCCCATGGAGGCCAGCAGGGTTCTGGCCGCCCCGTAGTCGAGGGTCAGGGGACATTGGACAAAAGCCTCCCCGGCGAACCCCACGATCCCGATGCGGTCCCCCTCCAGCAGGCCGATGAGCGTTCCGATGGCGTGCTTGGCCTTTTCCAGGCGGCTCGGCTGGATGTCCCGGGCCAGCATGGAGGCGGACAGATCCAGGACCACCACCAGGTCCTGCCCCTCTCTTTCCACCGTCTCCAGACGGGTCCCGAACTGGGGCCGCGCCAGACCGCCCAACAGCAGGCCGACGGCCGCCACCACCATGAGCCCTTTGGACCACTGGCGCCGGCTGCTGGAGTTCCCGGTGAGCCGGGACGCCATGTGGGGCCCCACCAGAACCTGGACCGCGCGCCGCTTCCGCCGGATCACCCAGAACAGAAAGGCGAACAGCAGCGGCAACAGGACCAGCAGATACAGCAACTGTGGCTCACCGAATCGAAACAAGATCCCTTCCCTCTTGCCTGTCTGGTTTCACGGCACCTTGCGAAACCAGGTTCCGGAGAGTCCCACCTCGCCCAACAGAAGCACGACCGCCAGGGCCAGCGGATAAGGGAACAGCTCTCCGTATTGGGTATATTGATTCACCTTGATCTCGCTCTTTTCCAACTCGTCGATCTCGCGGTAGATCTGCTCCAGGCTCTCGCGATCCGTCGCCCGAAAATACCGCCCGCCCGTCACCTCGGCGGCTTGTCGAAGCGCCTCTTCGTCGATGTCGACTCGAATCCGGGTCTGGCGGCGGCCGAAGACCGGGTCGTCCACCGGATAGGGCGCCACGCCGCGGGTTCCGGCACCGATGGAGTAGATGCGGATTCCGAAGGCCTGCGCCATCTGGGACGCGGTGGCGGGGTCGATTTCTCCCGCATTGTTGCGGCCGTCGGTGAGCAGGATCAACACCTTCGATTCGGCTTCACTCTCCTTGAGACGGCCGACCGCGGTGGCGATGCCCATGCCCAGGGCGGTCCCGTCGTCCAGCAGGCCCACCTTCAACTCGTCCAGAAAATCCAGGAGGATCCCGTAGTCCAGGGTCAGCGGGCACTGGACGAATCCGTGGCTGGCGAAGACCACCAGTCCGATCCGGTCGTTGGTCCGGCGCCGGATGAAGTCGGCGGCGACCTGCTTCGCCGCTTCGATCCGGTCGGGCTCGATGTCCTGGGCCAGCATGGAGCTGGACAGGTCCAAGGCCAGAACGATGTCGATCCCCTCCGCCGTGACCTCCTCACGCGTGGCGCCGCTCTGGGGCCTCGCCGCCGCGAGAACCAGAAGCCCCAGGGCAACCAACCGAACGGCGAAGAGGAAATGGCGGGAACGGGCCGCCATGGGCTTGTACGCCTTCTTGAGAGAGCCCACATGCGGAAACCGCAGGCTGGAGTTCCGGCGGCGTCCCCGGCTCAGGATCCAGAACAGGATCAGGGGAAGGATCACCAGCAGGCTGAGAAACCAGGGATCCGCGAAACGGTACGACATGGTCAATTCTCAGGGCAAAGCAGCATCAGAGCGGAGGTCCCGAATCTGCGTGGCCTCAATGCCGGACACAATCCTCATCCGAGGAACCAGAGAAGACCGGCAACCACGCCCGCAATGCCTACGGCCTGCACCACCAGGGCTCGATAAATCCGCGTTTCCAGATCGCGAATGGTCGATTCCAGGTCTTCGGTCGTGGGACGAGACGCGATGGCCGCCCGGATTTGAAACAACTCGGCGTTCAGGGTCATCGTGGCCGCTTCGACGCCTTGGCGCACCTCGTCCGCACCGATGCCGGCGGGCTCTGCGCCTCGGTTCAGGCGCGAGTCAAGCACTTTCGAAACTCCCGTGACGACAGCGTCGACCAGGGCCCCAACCAAAATCGGGGGAATAGCAACCATGATGACCTCCTCAATCTTGTCCGTGGCGGCGACGATCCCGTCGCTGATGTCCCGCGGATTCCGGCGTGGACTCCTCCGTAGCAGGCAAAACCGGTTCCGTGGGGCGGGTCACTTCCAGAATTCGGAAAGCCAATTCTGTGATCCGCTCCTGCTCCGGAACCGTAGGGGCGTATTTGGCGAATTTGACCAGGTCGCAGCAGGGGAAGAAGTCCCGAAACAGTTTCAACTCATCCAGGGCGAGAGACATCTTCCGCAATTGGTCCAGGAGCTGCGTGGTCGTCGACTCCATGGCCTGAATCAGATACCGCCGTTCCAGGTAGCGGCGGATGATCTCCGAGAGCCGGGTGAAATACGGCTTCAGTTGACCCTCTTCCAGCAGTCCCGAGTCCCGGAGCCGGCGGAGCGCCTGATAGGCTTCATCATACGGCGAGAGCCGGGGTTCCCGCGAGACCGCCGACGGGGCCTCACCCCCTTTCCGGCGAAGATACAGGAAGATCAGGGCCGCCAGACCCAGGGCGGCGGCGAACCAGGGCCACAGGGACCAGAGGCTTCGCGGAATCTCCAGCGGCCCTTTGATGTCCAAAATGTCCTTGGAATCGTCAGACAGGGTGCTCTCGACCCGAACCGAATGCTCCTGGGTCCGGACCGATCCGGCCTGGACACCCTCGCCACGGTAGCTCACCGCCACCGGAGGAATCTCGAAACTGCCCGTCTTGTAGAGAGCCAGAGTGTAGACCACGGTCCAGATCCGGCGCCCGTCATCCTCGACCGGACCCGCGACCTCATGGCCGAGGACCTCGAACTCGCCCATATCGGGGTCCGGTTCGGGCAGGTCCACTTCCACGCCGGGGTCCGCCGTCACCGTCAAGGTGAGGCGAATCAGATCTCCCACGGTGACCTGTGCCGGATCCACCCGGGAATCCAACTGGACGGGGGATTGCCCCGGCAACGCCGGCAGGCAGAAGATCAGGATCGCGATCGGAATAATGCGGTGTCTCATCGCCGCAACCGCCGGCTCCGGGTCCGGAAGAACCGGATCAACAACTCCAGATAGCTGCGGTCCGAATCCACCTCGATGCTGTCGACGCTGATGGAGTTGAGGAAGCTCCGGAGTTCTTCGTCCTCCCGGCGAACCTGGGCCTTGAACGCCTCTCGAACCTCCGGGTCATTGGTGTTGAGAATCAGTTGCTCTCCCGTCTCGGCATCCTCGAACTCGACGAAACCCACTCGCGGAAGCTCCCGTTCCCTGGGGTCCCGGACCCGGACGGCCACCACGTCATGCCGCCGGTTGGCGACCCGGAGCCCGCGATGGAACCCGTCCGCGAGGAAGTCCGACACCAGGAAGACGATGCTTCTTCTGCGGATGACCCGCATCAGGTACTCAAGGGCCAGACCGATGTCGGTAGCCTGATTCCGGGGCTGGAAATACAGCAGCTCCCGAAGGACCCGGAGCACGTGGGAGCGGCCCTTGCGGGGAGGCACAAATTTCTCGATCTGGTCGGTGAAGATGATCAGGCCCACCTTGTCGTTGTTCTTGATGGCGGAAAATGCCAGCAGAGCGCAGATTTCGACGGCGACCTCTCCCTTCATGCGCTCTCCGGACCCGAACTCGCCCGAAAGGCTGGCGTCTACCAGGAGCATCACCGTCAAGTCCCTCTCCTCGTCGAACAGCTTGACGTAGGGACGATCCATCCGGGCCGTCACGTTCCAGTCGATGGTCCGGACGTCGTCCCCGATCTGGTACTCGCGGACCTCGGCAAAGCTCATGCCGCGTCCCTTGAACACCGAATGGTATTCACCCGAAAAGACGTTGTTCACCAAGCCTCGAGTGGCGATCTCGAGACGGCGCACCTTGCGTAGGATCTCGCGTGGAATCATCTCGGCAGATTTTCACCAGGCCGCAGCCGCGTCATGGCACTTCCACGTTGTCCAGGACCTTGCGGACCACGTCCTCGGCGGTCACCTCTTCGGCCTCCGCCTCGTAGGTCAGAATGACACGGTGCCTGAGCACGTCCATGCCGATGGCCCGGACGTCTTCGGGTGTCACGTAGGCGCGATGGTCCAGGAAGGCATGGGCCCGGGCCGCGCGAGCCAGAAAGATGGAGGCCCTGGGAGAAGCGCCGAAATTGATCAGGTCGACCAGCTCGTCCATGCCGCACTCGCCGGGAGTTCGCGTCGCGAAGACGATGTCGACGATATACCGTTGGATCTTGGCGTCCATGTAGATTTCCTGCACCGCGTCCCGGGCGCGGCGGATCTCCTCCGGCGACACTACGGGTGCGGCCTCGGGAGCGGAGTTTCCGGACATGCGGCGCATGATCTCCAATTCCTCCATGCGCGACGGATACCCCACCGCCAGCTTCAACATGAAGCGGTCCACCTGTGCCTCCGGAAGGGGGTAGGTGCCCTCCTGCTCGATGGGATTCTGCGTCGCCAGGACCAGAAACGGGTCGTCCAGGGGAAATGTGTTCTCGCCGATGGTCACGGTCCGCTCCTGCATGGCCTCCAGCAGCGCCGACTGGACCTTGGCCGGCGAACGATTGATCTCGTCGGCCAGAATCAGGTTGGAAAAGAGGGGTCCCTTCTTGGTCTTGAAGCTGCCGTCGCTCTGATCGTAGACCAGCGTGCCGATGAGATCCGCGGGGAGCAGGTCGGGTGTGAACTGAACCCGTTGAAACCCGGTGTCGATGGTCTGGGAGAGGGTCTTGACCGTCAGGGTCTTGGCCAGGCCGGGCACCCCCTCCAGCAGCACATGCCCATTGGTGAGGAGCCCGATGAGCAGGCGCCGGACCATGTATTCCTGGCCCACGATCACCTTGGAAACCTCCTCGAGAATTCGCTCCACCAGGACGCTTTCGGCGTCGATTTTCTTTTGGATCTCCCGGATCTCGATGTTCATCTTGGATGGTTCCCGCTTTCTCTGATGTTCAAGGAAGAATGGGATTTTCGGACTTCGGAATATTTCACGACGGCCAATGGAGGCGAGTTCCATTTCGCGGAAGCGAGGCCGGCAAACCAGGAGCGGCCGCAGTTGTTCTTGCGATCGGACGTCAGCCCACTGAAGCCGCTGCCTCACCAACCAGCCGTTTCAGGGTCGCCAGGTCCTTCCCAATGGACTCCAGGACCCGCTCCCGGTCCATGGTGAGCCGGCGGCGGCCACGCTCGGCGCCGCCGAGGGAGTATTCGCAGTGGAGGCTGATGGGACCTGCGAATCCCGATTTCAACAAAAGGGCCAGAAAGGGGCCGACTGGAACCATTCCCTCGCCCAACGGGCAGTTTTCCACCTTCCACCCATCGGACGTCTCCTTCCACCTGAAGTCTTTCACCACCACGGTGTGGATTTGGCCGGCCAGAGCCCTGAAGTTGGTGGGCCAGGCGAGCCCCCCTTCCACGGTGGCGTGGCGAATGTCGAACTGGCAGCCGAGCCAGCGGCTGGGGAGTCCCTCCAGCGCCTCGCGCAGGTCCCACAACGCCGCTCCAAAATGGGACGCGCCGGCGTGGTTTTGATAGTCGCCGCAGATCCGGAACCTTCGATTCAGATCGGCCAAGCCGGTCAGGCTCTTCCTGATCTCCGCCAACGTTTCCGAAATCTCCTTCTCTTCCGGGTAGCGATAGTAACCCAGCCGATAGAACGGGATCCCCAGGCCGCTGGCGGTCTCCAGGATCTCCCGGGTTCCCGGTCCATCCGGACGGGTAATGGCCGTCGTTATCGTGGGAACGGTGACACCCGATTCCGCAACCGCCGACACCGCCCCGGGAAGATCCGTCCTCACTTTTTCGGGCAGAACATGCCCTGTGGGACGGACGGTGAGGTCGACTCCGTCGAAGCCGAGTCGGGACACGGCCACGCCCAATTCCCGATAGTCCAGCCACTGCAGATGCTTGGAAAAGATGCAGTACGTCCAATCGGGGTCGGCCAGCGGCCCACCCTGACGGGAGGGTTTGCCCTCGAGCCGGGTGCCGGCGGCCGCCAACAGGCCAGTCCCCAGCCCGGCGAGGAATTCCCGGCGTCCGGTTCTTTCCGCGTCTGCCCGACCGTTGCTCATCCAGGTGTCAGGTGTTTCGTCCGGCTCCATAGCGCACGAGAAACCATGATAGGCTATCGGACCACTTCGACCGTTGCCGTCCGATTCTACACTGCATCGGACGGCGGCAAGGGAGGTTTTCGACGGAGGAGCAAATGTCCCTGATTCAGACCTTGAACCGGCTCATCGAATACGACACGGCACTGCTCGCCAACACCATCGGATTCATCGACCCGACTCCCCCCGAGGAGTTCTACATGTCGGGCTCCATCCAATCGGTCACCCCTTCCCTGGGGCCCAGCGTGGGAGTGGCCGTCACCTGCAAGCTGGACAGCAGCACACCGGGAAGAAGGCCGGACCTGAGCGGGTTCTGGGAGATGGTGAACCATATCGACAAGATGGAGGAACCGGCAGTGTGGGTGTGCGAGGCGGTCGGCTCCCGGCCGGAGCACGAGTGCGTGTTCGGGGATGGAATGGCCAAGGCGCTCGACGTCGCCGGTTGCAGCGCCCTCGTGACCAATGGCGGCGTCAGAGACATTCCCGGACTCATGAGCATTCCCTTCGCCGCCTATTCTCGAGGCCTCACCATCCATCACTGTGCGCTGACGGTCTCGGAAGTGAACGAGCCGGTTCAGGTCGGCGGCATCCGGGTGAACCCGGGAGACATCATCCACGCCAACAACGAAGGGGTCATCAAGATCCCCGCCAGTTGCCTCCGGATCCTGCCCGAGAAGGCGGGACAGATGGTCGTCTTCGAGAAGGAGGCGCACGAGATCATGCGCCGGCCCGATCTGCCTCCTCTGGAGAAACCGAAAGAGACGGCCCAACTTCTGAAGAAATTCGGGTTCTGACGCGACGGAGACTCACCGGAGCGAGGCCAGGACTGCGGCCGGCCCCATCACAGAACCCCCACCAGGCTCAGCGTGGTGACGATAGCCAGCAGTGTGAAGAAGGATCCCGCCAGGAACATTCCTATTCGCATGGCCCAGCCGGGGCGCAGATCCGGGGGCAGCAGGGTGACGTTGACGGCCAGCGTGTGGAAGCAGCTCACCCCCAGGGCATAGTTGAAGATGTTGGTGGCGATCTTCAAGAGTTCCAGCGGCGGCGCCACCGAGAGCATGATGAGGCCGAAAACGGCGTAGCCGGCCAGCACCTTGAAATAGACGATTCGGATCCGGCTCGGGTCCAGCTTGCGCAGTCGCGCGCTGGAGGTCCAGAAGACGTCCACCCACCGGCGGATGACTCCGTCGGCCGAGGTCGCCATGGTGGGAGCCAGGACCAGAAAACCGCAGAACATGGTGAGGTACCAGAAGAGCACGCCGGCATCCGCACCCCAGGCCGCCCCCACGTGGTCGCGCACGCCGGACGCCGTCATGCCGGCAGCCACCCAACTGCTGGCTTCCGTGCCCCGGGGCAGGAACTGCACGCTCAGCATGCTGGGCAGGGCCAGGCCCAGAAAGCAGGCGGGCATCCAGACGGCCAATTGATCACGGCACACGTGCCGGTACCATTGGCGGAATCTCCCCAGGGAACTGCGCGTCACCTCGAAGACCATACCCACGTGGGACAGGCTCAGGTTGTGCCCGCCGATGACGCTGGGGATGGCTCCCACGTGACGGCCCATTCCCCAACCCTGATCCCTGGTGTAGTTGCTGATGGGAGCATTGGAGAGCCCCCCGCTGCCGGCGATGGCGGCGAATGCCGCCAGGAGGGCGATGGTGCTGAAGTCGATCTCGGGCACCGTCCCCTTGTTCACCAGCGAGACGAAGATGTTCTCGGTCTCGGCCCCGCCGACGGGCACCGAACCGAACTTGAGGAAGCCGCCGAAAATCTCGGTCCAGGTGGAGAGGCTGGAGTGGAAGATCCCCAGGATCGAGAGAAACCCCAGGACGACCACGATCTTGAAGGTCATCACCGCCCGGAGCGAGTTGTAGATCTTGCCGCCGATGAGCAGCGGCACCAGGGCCGCCAGAAAAATCAGATAGCCCAGGATCCTCAGGAGCCACCAGTGGGCGTCGTTGTTCAGCGGGTCCGGAAGGACTCCCCCCAGGAGGACGGCGGCCAGCGGGGTGGCCGCGTTGGCCGCCAGGTAAGGGAAGACGGCTCCGAAATCCAGGAATATGTAGGCGATGAGCCAGAACCTGGGTCCAGGCAGGGTGCGGAACTTGCCGGTGAAGATCGGTTCCCCCGTGTAGAGGGTGTAGCGGCTGATCTCGATGTTGTAGAGAACCTGGCTCATGATGCTCAGGGTGGCGAGCCACATGAGAGCGCCGCCGTACTTGGCCGTGACGGCGGGACCCATCAGCCATTCGCCCCCGCCGATGGCGCCTCCTCCCAGGATCAGACCGGGACCCAGCAACTGGAACCAGTTTCGTCTCGTGAAGACGGGCGCATTCACCAGCTTGCCGGTCTGCCATCGCGGCATCTCCTTGGACCCGGGATGGGGCGCCCGGAAGCTACCGGCGCCCGAGTCGGGAGACGAGTTCTGCGGCGTCGTATCTGTCATTCCTGAAGCCTTTCCGCTAACTGAACTTCCGCCGAATTTCGTTATGCTAGACTGCGCCTGAGCACTCCGCAACATGCGCGTCCATATCAAAATCTTTCCAGTCAGGCTGACGTGGGCAGCGGTTGTTCTGTTGCTGACGCTGCCGAACCTTGCGGCAGCGCAGATCAAGAGCTCCGGCGCGCTTCCCTCTCCGGACGAGATCCCTTCGCCGCCGGTGCCGGGACAGCCGGCCCGCGAGGATCTGGATCGAGCCATCACGCGGGGGACCCGGTCCTTCATCCGGGATTTCGTCGAGCCTTCCTACGCGGCCGTCTCCAACGGCGGCTACGTCGACTACAAGGACGCCGAAGGCGCCGTCAAACGCTACGGACCCAAGGCCTACGTAGCCTACCAGCTCTACCTGTTGACCCATTTCCTCATGTACTACCAGGACTTCGGCGTCGACCCGGAGAGCGATCTCTTCCTAAAGGTCAGGAACTGGTTCGTGGAGGAATTCGATGGCCGGACCGGGAGTTGGCTCTGGTCCCACGAGGGCTGCCTCCATCCCAAGGGAATGATCGCACTCGCCAACCTGGGCCGCTCTGCCCTGGTCCGGAAGGCGTACGACTGGGCGCTCAGGTCGCCCCTCTCCCTTCCGTATCTGCCCCCCAGCTCTCTGCCCGTCTCCGAGCGGGTCTTCACCATCATGCAATCGGGCAACATCATCCAGACCCTGGGCAACGCCCGGAACTCGCTCACCGGAAAGCACGGCTGGGAGCACGGCAGCCCGGTGCCCGACATGGAGAACAGCGCCAAGCTGCTCTACGCGCTTTTGCAGGCCGGGTTCCCCTCCACGGACGCTCGTTTGACCGATCTCCGCCGGGGACTGGCAAACCGGCTTCTGGCCCTGCGGCCGCCCATGATCGCCGCCGACTACATAGGACTGGCCTGGTACGTCTTCCTGACCCACGACTTCGACATGGAGCCCGACCTGGCCTACCAGCGGTGTATTCAACTCATGGAGACGACCATCGGCGGCGGCTGGAAGTCGCATTTCGCGCTGACGGAGTTCCCGGGCTTCCGCGGCCTCATGGTGCGGGCGCTCATGACCGCCGGCCGTAGATCGCCTGATGTGGACGCCGCCGTGAACGGGTACGTCGCATCGCAGAGCGAATCCGGGGATTGGCCGCTGCCCCGTGCTCTCAGCCTGTGGGGACTGGACAAGCCGCCCGCCGCCGGGATCAAGCTGGGCACCATGGACGGCGCCAACACCTACCTGTTGACATTGAGCCTGATCCATTATCGGGACAGGCTAACCAGTGACGATTCGGCATTTGCCGTCCCTTCCCTGTCCCTGAAACACCGTCCCGCGCCGGCCGCCGTACTGGACGACTCTCCCGGAGCCAGGGCGGTGGAGAGGGCCTGCACCGGTTGCCATGCCCGGCCGCACCCCGACGCCTACGGCCGGGAGGATTGGCCGGGCGTGACCCGGAAAATGGAAGAGTACATGTTCGAGAAGGGGATGAGCGTCGCGCCCCGGGACCTCACCCTGGTGCTTGAGTACCTGATGGAGAAAGCCTCTTCCCGACCGGAGTCAAACTAACCGGTCCCGCCGGTTTCGACCGAAGCCGCCGGGACGGCGCCTATTCCCGTTCCTGGAGCAATCTGGCCGTGACCTTTCGGCCTTCCGCTTGAGCCAGCATGAGGGGCACGGTGATCAGGATTGCGTCAGGACATCTCCCAGTGCTTTCTTCACTGCTTCGCCATCTTGTTCCGACAACCTCCCGAGTTTGCGAACGACCAGATTGTCATCGAGCGTGAAGAGCTTGAAACGGATTTTGCAGGGCACGTTGAGGCCTGCTTCCCGCCAGTCCTGGATTGCCACGTCGCTCGGCCAATTGCTCCCAGCCGAGGTGATCATGGACAGGATCGACTGTTCATGATTCCGATTGAAGTTTGCCGATGAGACGATCAAGGCGGGCCGCCGCTTTGCGGCCCAACGATCCGTAAAGGGAAAGGGGACGACGACCACATCGAGCGACTCAAAGGTCACGCCATGCTTCCTCATCCTCGGGGGAGATCCATTCGCTCAAAATTTCGGAGAGGCCCCCTAGGTAGGTGTCCTGACCCGGCGTCACCTTGTGTACTATCAGATGATCGTCCTCGATCTCGAAAGAGAGCACATCACCCTCGCCGAGGTTTGCCGCCTCCCGGATACGCTTCGGGATCGTCGTCTGTCCGCGTGCGGTGATCTTGGCAAGGTCCATTGTTGGTACACCTGACTGATTTTCTGATTATACAGAAAAGTGGTTATCGACCGCTATCACGTCAAGCAGGACAAAAGAAGCGGTCTCGGAAATGAGAGGGCCCGGCTTGGCATAGGTTCCTTCCGGAGAATGGAGGTTTGTGGTTGGGGCCTCCGGACTACTGCTGCTCCTGGAGCAATCTGGCCGTGACCTTTCGGCCTTCCGCTTGAGCCAGCATGAGGGGAGTCCTTCCCTGGTGGTTCCGGATGCCGGCATCCGCGCCGCGGCTCAACAGCAGCCGGACCAGATCCGTCTGCCCTCGTGACGCCGCGAGGGCCAGGGCGGTGACGCCCTCACGGTCCTGAAGATCGATCCCGGCCTTCCGGTCCAGCAGCAGTTCCGCCACTTCGGCGTGACCGTTCCAGGCGGCTTGCATCAAAGGAGTGCGACCGGAGTCGTCCTGAACGTCCGGCGCCGCTCCCTGGTCCAGCAGCATCCGCGCGATCTCCGGAAGTCCCTGGTGCGCCGCGAAGGCGAGAGCCGTTTGCCCCCCCGCGCCCCGGGTTCCGACGCGGGCGCCGCGTTTCAGCAGTTTCCGCACCGACTCGATTCGACCCCGGTAGGCGGCCATTCCCAGGAACGACTGGCCGCCGGGGGCTACCGAATTCACGTCCACACCCGCCGCCAGGAGAGCGTCGATGATGGCGACGCGATCCTGGCTCAGCGCCAGACCCAGGGCCGTCCAACCCTCGTTGCTCCGGGAGTCGAGCCGGGCGCCGCCGTCGATGAGCTGCCGGGCCACTTCGGCATGGCCATGGAGGGCGGCGTAGATGAGGGGCGTCCTCCCCTCCCGGTCGGGCCGGTCCGGATCGGCCCCTCTGCCCAGCAGGACCTTGACCGTCGCCTCGTTCCCTTCCAGAGCCGCATGAACCAGCAGGGTGCGGCCCGCTTCGTCGGGCGCATCGGCCCCTTCCCCGACCGGGAGCAGCGCTTCGATGACCTTCGTGTGGTCGTACCAGACCGCCAGGTCCAGAGCCGTCTGGCCCCGATTGGACTTGATGCGCGGATCCGCGCCGGCGTCGAGCAGCGCCTTGACCACATCCGCCTTCCCCTGGGAAGCCGCCTGAATCAAAGGAGTCCGGCCCTGGCTGTCGCTGCTGTCCACCGACGCGCCCGCCCGGATCAGAGCCTCGGCGATGGGGGCGAAGCCATGGTAGGCCGCCGCCGCCAGTGGGCCATTGCCCTCCTTATCCCGGAAGCCGGTGGCAGCGCCGTGAGCCAGCAGGAACCGAGCCGCTTCGGTCTTCCCCCCCGACGCCGCATGCATCAGGAGCGGTATGCCGTTGACGTCCACCTCATCGACATCCGCACCATGGCGGACCAGCAGGGCGGCCGTTCGTCCGTGGCCCTCGAACAGAGCCAGGGCGAGAGCCGTCCAGTTGTCACGGCTCCGGGTCCCGACCTTGGCTCCTCCTTCGAGCAGCGCCTCCACCACAGGGAGATCGCCCTGGGATGAAGCCCGCATCAGGACGGTCCAGCCCGTCTTGTCCCCCGCGTCGGGTCCGGCCCCGGCCGCAATCAGGGTCCGGACCACTCCCGCGCTTCCTCCCAGGACTCCCCAGACCAACGGCGTATGCCCACTGGCGTCGGTGGCGCGCAGGTCCGCTCCCGCCTCCAGCAGGGCTCGAACCGCGCCCTCGTGACCGGAGCCGGAACCGATCATCAAAGCGGTGGCGCCGTCCCGGGTCCTGGCTTCCAGTTCCGAACCCCGGGAGAGAAGCAGGAGGACGGTCTGTTCATTCCCGCCCATGGCGGCGTACATGAGCGGATTCAACCCATCCGGGTCCCGGACCAAAACGCTGGCGCCCCGGTCCAGCAACGCCGCGACCTGATCCGTGCGGCCTTCCACGGCGGCCCCGATCAGGGCCGCATTGAGCTCCTGGTCCTGACCGGCGGCGAGGGTGTTGGACGCCAGAAGGCCGAGAATCAACCACCGTGCGGGAAAGTCCCGGCGCCGCGGTCCCGGCCTTGCCCGTACTTGATATCCGGTGCCTCGGAACATAAAATTTCGTCCCTGGAAACCCACTCCAGTCTAGTTTAAGCGACCGCTCCCATGCCAAGAAGAAGTGTCGTCGATCTTCCGCCCTCCAGTATCCGCATGATGTTCAACGAGGCTGCGGGGAAGGAAGACGTGGTTCATCTCTCCATCGGGCAACCCGATTTCTCGACTCCCGGTCCGGTCATCGACGCCATGGTGCAGGCCCTTCACGATGGGAAGACCCGCTACGCACTGGACTCGGGCGTTCCCGAATTCCGGGAGGCCATCGGCGGCTACTATGAGAGAACCCAGGGCGTTCAAGTCCATCCCGAAGAGATCCTGGTCACCGACGGCGCCGTGGAGGCCATCACCCTGACGCTGCAGGCCTTCATCAGTCCCGGCGACGAAGTCATCCTGCTGGAACCCGCTTTCGTTGTCTACGCTCCGTTCATTCAAATGATCGGAGGGGTGCCCGTCTCCGTGGTGACCCGAGTCGAAGACGGATATATACCGGATCCCAGTGCGGTCGAAGCCGCCGTCACTCCCCGAACCAGGATGATCCTGGTCAACTCCCCCTGCAATCCGACCGGGTCGACTTATCCGGTGGAGGTACTCCGGGAGCTGGCCGCGGTGGCGCGGAGGCATGGCCTGCTGCTGGGTTCCGACGAAGTCTATGAGCAGTTGGTTTACGACCACGAGGGAAACTACCCCTCCATGCTCACGCTGGAGCCCGACCGGAACCGTCTGTTCGTGTTCCACAGCCTGTCCAAGACCTACGCCATGACCGGCATCCGGGTCGGCTGGGTGGTGACCGGAAATTCCAATTGGCGGCTCCTGCAGAAGCTCCACACCTTTACCACAACCGTGGCCAACACTCCGGGCCAGTGGGCCGGAATCGAGGCTCTGACCGGAGATCAGAGCTTCATTTCCCCCATGGTTTCCGAGTACCGGGAGCGGCGCAATCTGGCCCTGGATCTGCTTCGAGACATCCCGCATCTCTCCAGTTACACCCCCGGAGGGGCCTTCTACATCTTTCCCAGGTACGATCTGGACCTGGATGCGGATACGTTTTGCCTGCGCCTCCTGGAGGAGGCGCGAGTCTGTTGCATTCCCGGAACCGGCTTCGGCGATTCTTGCCGCCGGGCTTTTCGAATCTCATACGCCGTGGGTCCGGACACCATCCGGGAGGGACTCAGGAGGATACGACAGTGGCTTACCCGATTCTGATCATCAGCCAGAAGGAGATCATCACACGATTCAGCATCCAAGAGGCCATCGACATGGTCGAACAGGCCTTCGCCAATCATGAGAAGGGAAACGACATCCTTCCCAAGAAACTCATCTTCCAGGTCCCGGGCGGCATCAGCGCCTGCATGGCCAGCATGCTCCCGGACCTGGACGTGCTGGCCATGAAGCTGGGACAGGGCCGGGAGGAGAACCCGAAGCGGAACCTGCCCAACATCCTTTCCCAGATCTCGCTGTTCGATCCCGACACTGGAAAGCCTCTGGCCCTGATGGACGGGTCCTGGGTGACCGGGCTCAGAACCGGAGCCTCGGCGGCGGTGGCCGTCAAGCACCTGGCCCGGAACGACGTTCGGACGCTGGGAATCCTGGGAGCCGGATATCAGGGAAGGCACGCCCTGAGAGCCGCCGTCCAGGTCCGGTCCTTTGAGGAGATCCGGGTCTACGACTCCTTTCCCAAAGCCCTGGAAAGCTACGTTGCCGAGCTCTCCGAGGAACTTGGCCGACCGGTGGAGCCGGTCCGCCTCCCGCAGGATCTGGTCGTGAACAGCGACGTCATCATCACCTGCACCAATACGACCGTCCCTATCGTTCAGAAGGACTGGTTACGGCCCGGGATGCACTTCTCCTGCATGGGGGCCGATCAGGCCTGGAAACAGGAATTGGCCAATGGAGTGCATACGCGATGCACCATCTTCGGCGACCACATCGAGCAGATCTGCCATCTGGGCGAGGTCTCGGAGCCGCTGGAGAAGGGCCATATCGACCGGGACGACATCCGGGGAACTCTGGGCCAGGTGATCAACGGCACCGTTGAGGGCCGCACGTCCGACGACGAGATCACCCTCTTCGACGGGACCGGAATGGCCATCCAGGACGCGGCCGTCGCCCGCCGCATCTACGATCTGGCCGCCGAGGAAGAATTCGGGATCTGGGCCGAGCTCTGACCGCCCCCCTCTATCTTGGCGGTGTGGCCTTCTGCTCCGGCTCGAGCTCGCTTTCCACGGATTCTGTGCAGTCGATGAAGAACCAGGTCACCGCGCTGACCAGATACATGGCGGCGACGACGACAAACAGGGGGTTGTAATTGGTGGTCTGGACCCAGGCGCCGTCCACCCATAGCCGGGCCGTATTGTAGTCCAGGATCAAACCGAACAGTGGCGGGGCGAGAACGCCCCCCGCACTGGCAGACGTGTTGACGATCCCGAAAAGAGTCGCCGAATACCTTCCCCCCAGATCGGTGCAGGTTCCCCACACCGTCGGTTGGCTCCAGTCGGTGAAGAATTTGACCGCGAACAGGGAGATCCCGGCCGCCACCGCGCTCTCCTGGCGGATGGTCACGAGCATCAGCAGGCAGGCCACGAACTTGCCGGTGAAACCGATGACGCTCCGGCCCCAACGCCGGCTTCCGCTCCATTGGATCGCCCAGTCGTTGCAGTAACCTCCCACCATGCCTCCCACGGCTCCTCCCCACAGGGGCAGGCTCACCAGCACGCCCGCCTGGATCATCTCGACACCTTTGGCGTTCAGGAAATAGTCGCCCATGAAGGAAACGTAGATGGTGTCGGCGGCCGCGCTCGCGATCTGGCCCAGGATGAAATAGCGCATGCTCCGATTGCGGGCGGCCCGGCGCCAGGGGAGAACGCGGGAACCCCCGGACTTCGTTTTCGGCGATCCCTCCCGGATCAGGTCCCGCTCGGCCTGGTTGGTCCTGGGGTCCACTTCCGGTGAATTGCGAAACTGGTGCAGGAAGAGGACGCCCAGAAAGACCCCTCCTCCTCCCAACAACACCAACGCGGTTTGCCACGAGAAGCCGCAGTAGCCCATGAACAGGGTGCCGAAGAGGATGGGAGACATGGCCGCGCCGCCCCGGCCGAAGAATGTGGCCACCCAACCCTGGACCACGGTGCGCCGGCTCCGGGGGAACCAGACCTGGGTGACCTTGGTCAGGTTGGGATAGCAGCCCGCCTGGAAGGCGCCGAAGAGAACCCGGACCACGGCCAGCGATGCGAAGCTGCCGGCTGCGGCATGCAGGGGAAGCGACAGCGACCAGAGGATCATGATCAACCCCAGGAAGAGGTGGGGGCCGACCAGGTCGCTCAGGATCCCGCTGGGAATCTGGAAGATTCCGTAGGGTGGCATGAAGAAGGAGAAGAGCGTGCCCAGCTCCGCCTTGGAGAGGCCATGGGTCCGCTCCAACTCGGGTCCGATGAAATTCCAGGTGTACCGGTGCAGGTAGAGCATCCACGACGAGGCGCACGCCAAGCCGAAGACCAGCCAACGGACTCGGGTGGGAGACTGGACGGGTTGCCCCATGCTCGCCGCCGGATTCACGGGGAAAGGTGACGGGATTGGCGGGACCGACGAGACTCGAACTCGCGACCTCCGGCGTGACAGGCCGGCGTTCTAACCAAGCTGAACTACGGCCCCGCTCGGCCGAACGGCCATTATATTCATTCCCCTTCCGTCAGGCAACGAGGACGGACGAGGAGTGAATGAAGAGGTATTGGCAAGGCACGATGGTGGCGGGGGCAAGACGCAGGGTGAGCGATGAAGAGGGGGACAGGTATTTTCCCTCTCCTGGAATAGACGGGTTCTTGGATTTGGCAGCCGGTCCGCGATTCCGTCGACAGCTCTGAAAGCGCCTACTGACAGTTGTACTGTTGGTTCAGCCGCTCCTGCAGGCGCTGTCGGATAGCGCTGTGGTCGGCGTCAGCCAGCTTGCACCAATAGGGGAAGCCGTCTTCGTCGCTGACGATCCACTCGATGGCCTTCTTCTTGAGCAGGCGATAGTCTTTGCGGGAGTTTTCCTTGACGATCCGCAGGTCGATGACGGCTTCGTGCCACGCCTGTCTCAAGATGGCAACAGCTAAGTTTCGCTCGGACCTGAAATCTACCTTTTGACGCGTCTCGGTGTTTCGACCGATGCCCCTCATCCGCACGGTCAGCGATCATAACACAAGTTCATGGATTTCCTAAGAAAAAACTGAACCGGGTCCCGGAGCGGGAGGTTCCGAAAGCTGGCAGACCGTGGAAAAAGCGGACGCCGTATCCTCTTCTTCCCTCATTCCCTGGAAGCCGGGACGATGGTCAAGGTGACCCGCTCTCCCTCTCGCCGAACGACAATATCGGTCGGAGAGCCGATCTCCAGAAAATCGATGGCGTAGGTGTAGTCGTAGATATCCCTGATCTCGCGTTCGGCCAGGCGCACGACCACGTCTCCCGCCCGGACCCCCGCCTTTTCGGCGGGCCCTCCGGGTGCAACCCCCGAGAGGCTGAGACCCTCATTCTCGCCCTGGGCGTAATCGGGGATCGTACCCAGGTAGGCTCTCAGTCCGGTCCTGGCCCCTCGCCTCCTGGGGTCGCTCATTTCCTTGTAATCGGGACGATCGGGGTCCTCCAGGAGCTGGACGGCAATCCGGCTCAGGAATGACGCAATCTTCCGCGTCCCCTGGTAGTTGAGTTTTTCGGGGCGGTCTCCGGGCGTGTGGTAGTCCTCGTGGGAACCGGTGAAGAGACTCAGGATCGGGACCTGTTTGACGTAGAAGGAGGTGGCGTCGGTGGGCAGATGGCTCTCGGGCTGCATCACGATGGGCAGGCCGAGATTCAGATTGGCCCGCTCGATGGCCGCGGGCCAGACGGAGCTCGAACCGACGCCCTGCACCACCAGGGAATGTCTCAACCGCCCCACCATGTCCAGATTCAGATAGGCCAACAGGTCGTTTTCGGACCCACCCTCCTGGTCCGATCCGTAACTCTTCATGAAATGGTTCGAGCCCAGGAGACCCAGCTCCTCCCCGGACCAGAGCGCGAACAGCACGTCTCGTCCCGGCGGAAGGCCCCCCTGGTCCCGGAGGTCCACGAGATGCTCCGCCATCTCCAGAACGGCGGCGACCCCGGACGCGTTGTCGTCGGCCCCGTAGTGGATTCCACCCTCCTGGTCTGACCGGGCCAGCGACGAAGCGGTGGCCCCCGAGCCCAAATGGTCCACGTGGGCTCCGACCACCAGCACTCCGTTCGCGGCCTTGCCGGGCTCCGCCTGCAGCAACCCCAGAACGTTGCGGCCCGTCCTCTCTTCCGTGTTCAGAGCGACGTTGGAAGCCATCTCGACACCGGGCAGCACAAACCCCATCTGCAGTTCCCCGGAATCCAGTCCCAACTGAAGCTCTTGCAGCGTCCGGCCGTCGGACTCCAGGAGAATTCCGGCGGCCCGGTCGGTGAGGGAGATGACGGGAAGGCGCCCGTCCGTGACCGACCCGTCCAGCCTCAACGGGATCAGCTCCCGCCGGACCTTGGAAGCGGGACCGCTGGCGATGAGGAGTCCCTTGGCCCCCCGGTCCAGGGCCTGCATGGCCTTGTAGCGAAGGCTTCCATAGCGGGCCAGATGCCGCCGCCGTTGGGGAGACACCTCTTCCGGGTAATAGCGCAACACCATGACCCACTTGCCGGCCACGTCCAGGTGAGCGTACGAATCGTAACCGGCGTTGTCCTCCAATTCCGGCGCCACGATTCCATACCCGGCGAAGACCACCGGCGAGGCTCCGAAAGATCCCGCGGCCGAGAAGGACAACGGCCTCCAGTCGTGGTCCACGCGCAACGGCTTCTTCTCGCCTCCACTCACGATCTCCAACCGGTTCCCGGTGCCCAGGGAGACTCCCGCCGTGAAGGGGAAGGACTGGAAGTAGGATCCGTCGTCTCCAGCCGGCTCCAATCCCAGGCGAGACAGGACCGAAGCGGCGTACGCGGTGGCCAGAAGCTCTCCCCGGGTCCCGGTCATTCGCCCCTCCATCTCCTCGGAAGCCAAACGGTTCACGTGGCGGCGAAGGTCCTGATCGCGGATCCGGGACGCGCTCGGAATCTCCGGTCCGGGATCGGCGGCCACCTGCCCTTCCGGCGCGGAGAGTCCCAACAGGCGTCTCGCCTCACGGTCGTCCCAGCCGGCCAGGAATATCTGGGAGGTCTTCCCGGGAGTCCGGTTGGAGGTCCAGGTCAGCGTCTTGCCGTCCGGCGCGAAGACGGGCAGACCATCGAATCCGGGGGTCCGGGTGACGCGGACCGGTTCGGAGCGACCCTCGGCGGACACCAGGTAGAGCTCGAAGTTGTCCAGGCCATGAAGGTTGGTGGTGAAGACCAGGTAGTCTCCGGAAGGATGGAAAAAGGGCGCCCAGGACATCTTCCCCAGTCGCGTCACAGGCCGCTGGCGGTCTCCGTTCGCGTCCATCAGGAAGATCTCGGCCACCATTCCGTCCTCGGTGAACCTCCGCCAGCAGATCGTCCGGCCGGAGGGGCTGAAGAAGGGACCGCCGTCATATCCCGGTGAGGCGGTCAGCCGGAGAACGTCGGTTCCGTCCGAATTCATGGAGTAGAGATCCAGGAAGGACGAAGGGTCCCCGTCCCGCGACTTCACCTGCTCCGGAGTCAGACCGCCTTCGTAGGCCAACCGGTTCGAGGCGAACACGATCCGTCCGCCTTCCGGAGACCAGGAGGCTTCGGCGTCATATCCCAACTTGTTGGTGAGGTTGCGAAAGGTCTCCGTTTCCAGCGAGAGCCCGTAGATCTCATATTCGGGATCGAAGTCCCACGTGTACCGGCGGGTTCGTCCCGAAGCCCGGCGCTCGAATTCCTCCCGTTGCTTCCGGCCGGATTCGGGATCATGGTGGGTCGAAGCGAAGAGGACCTGGCCGCCCGACGGATGAATCCAGCCGCAGGTGGTCTTGCCGTGGCCGGGAGAAAGCCGGCTCACCTCTCTCCGGACCAGGTCCATCAAGTAGATCTGGAAGAACGGGTTTTCCTCCTCGCGCTCGCTCTGGAAGATGAAAAGGGAGCCGTCCGGACTGAAATATCCTTCTCCGGAACGCCGGCCTTCGAACGTGAGTTGCCGGATCTCGGAGAGCAGCGGCTCTCCTTCGCCCGAAGAAGATCTGGGTTCAGGGGCCGGTTGTCGACTGAATCCCTGGATGCCCGAGATGGCCGCCAAGACCAAGGCCGCCAGCAGGGTGGAAGATGACCCGGGACGCGCAGCGGGTGACCCGTCTCTCATGGGGCTACAATATCAGTCCCTGCCAATAGGGGCACCATTTGTGGTTGCCCTCTTTCGTCGCGTGTCGCGGGCCCCAGATTCCAGGGAGCGTGGGGAAAAAAGAATGGGGGACAAGAATGTCCCCCCTCCTGTTTGACACCCGAAAAGAGGGGTGACTATTCTGCCGGGATGGCCTCGGACCCCACATCGACGCTGCAGCGGGCCCCCCTTCGGGAGGGTGAACTGGTTCTGCTCATCGGACCCAAGAACAAGCGCCACATGTTTCAACTGCGCCCGGGAGGCCTCTTCCACCACTCCCATACCGGACACGTCTACCATGACGAGATCGTGGGCAAGCCCCCCGGCTGCCGATTTCTGAGCCGCCAGGGAATACCCATCGTCTGCGTGCGGCCGACCCTGGAACGGTACGTTCTCAAAGGGCTGCGCCGCCGCACCCAGGTCATCTACCCGCGCGACTCGACACATATCCTGATCCGGGGAGACATCTATCCCGGAGCCCGGGTCCTGGAGGCGGGCCTGGGGTCCGGATCGGTGGCCCTGGTTCTGCTCCGTTTCCTGGGCCCGCAGGGTCATCTCATCTCCTACGAGCGCCGGGAGGAGTTCGCTTCGATGGCCCAGGATACGCTCTCCGAATTCGCGGGCCTCTACGGGGCTTCGGGAGCGCGGCACACGGTCGTTTTGGAGGACGTCTACGAAGGGATCCGGGAGAAGGACCTGGACACGATCCTGCTGGACGTCCCCGAACCGGATCGTGCCGTCGACTCGGCGGCGGCGGCGTTGAGACCCGGCGGCAGCCTTCTCTGTTGGCTCCCCACGGCGCTTCAGGTGTACCGGCTGGTGAGAAAACTGCAGCGCGACCCGGACTGGGCGCACATCGAAACCACCGAGTCGCTGGTCCGTCCCTGGCACGTCAGCGAGGAGTCCATCCGGCCGGTTCATCGGATGGTGGCGCACACCGGTTTTCTGGTTTCCGCCCGGCGCGTCTACCCGGAACCGGAGGATCAGAACTCCACGGTAGGAGCCGTTTCGGCTCCCTCGGAGGCTTCGAAGTAAGCCGTGCTGCGCTCGAAGCCGAAAAATCCGGCCACCAGGTTGGTGGGAAACCGGCGTACCGTGGTGTTGTAGTTCTGGACCGTCTGATTGTAACGGCGCCGCTCCACGGCAATCCTGTTCTCGGTCCCGGTCAACTCATCCTGCAGGGCCAGGAAGTTCTGATTGGACTTGAGATCCGGGTAGCGCTCGGCAACCAGGAGCAGGCGGGACAGGGCTCCTTCCATCCGGCCGGCGACCTGAGCCTTGTCGGCGGTGGTCCGGGCCGCTCCCCACTGGCTGCGCAATCGGGTGACCTCGGTAAAGACCTCCCGCTCCTGGGCCGCAAAACCCTTCACCGTGTTCACCAGGTTGGGGATCAGGTCGTAGCGCCGCTGCAATACCGTCTCCACCTGGGCCCAGGCGCTCTCCACCCCCTCGTTCAGGGTGACCAGCCGATTGTAGGAGCCGGTCAGACTCATGCCGATGATGAGGAACAGAACCAGCAACACTCCCAACGACACGCCCAAGACGATCAATACCTTCTTCAAGACGACAACTCCTGTTCCTCAGCTCGCTCCCGCCCGTGTACGTAGCTGTCGATGGCGTCCACGACGGTCTCAACGGTCTTCAGATAGTCCCCGAAGAGGGCGTCCGCATTGACCTTTCTGACCTTGATCCGCCCTTCCTTGAGGGCCTCGACGTTCTCGAACGGCGTGGCATCCAATGGGATTTGCCGCGCCAGGGCCGCCAGAGCGTCCAGTTTCCTGGCCGGGGCCTCGACCTGGTAGAGGCGAAGGGCCGCCCGAAAGAGAACCAGGAAGGAGGCGACCGAACGGACCAGGACCTCCACCACGGCCCGGGGCTTGCCGCCCGTGATCAGGTAGGCTTCGCGGAGTTGGATCAGCTTCCCCTTGAGCTCCGACTCCACCTGGTGCCTCAGATTCTCTTCATTGACCGGAATCCGACTCAGGATGTCCTCGCCGTAAAGGACCCGGTTCGCCGCCTTCATGTCCAGAATTTCGATGGGGAAGACGTCCGCCGACTGCTTCAGCCGCTCGAGGGTAAACAGCAGCGGAGGCGGATTCCCGGCCTTGACCCAACGCCGGGCCGGGCCGGAGAGGGCCCGCAGCTCCGCCACCCCCAGGCGTTCGGCGATGACGAGCACATTGTAGTCGGAGCGCTTCTTTACGAAGTCGCCGGCGACGGCCGACCCGTACAGAATGACCGACCTGAGACTCAAGGGTTGGACTTTGCGCAGTTTCTCGACTAGTTCTTCCGGTTTCATTTCCTCAACCCGACTCGCAACCTACCAGCTCCTGCCGGCGCCTCCTCCTCCGGAAAGCCCGCCGCCGAAGCCGCCGAAGCCCCCTCCCGAAAAGCCGCCGCCATAACCGCCGCGCGGGAACCCGGCACCCATCCCCAGCGGCAGGAACATTCCCAACAGGGGCCGCCGGAGGAAAAGGAACAGCAGAAACAGGAGATAGAGCAGATTGCCGGCGCCCGGACGGCGGCTTCGCCGGGAATCCCGCGGGACGGCGGCCCCACTGAGAGTGACTCCCGAATCCTGTGCGATCACCCCGGCAATGGTGAGCGCGCCCCGCGCCAATCCTCCGCCATGGCGGCCGTGGCGGAATTCCGGCAACACCGCCTGATCCAGAATACGTCCCACCCTCGCGTCCGGAAGGATTCCCTCCAAGCCGTAACCGACCTCGACCCAGATCTTGCGATCCTCCAGCGAGGCCAGCATCAGAACGCCGTTGTCCTTGCCTTTCCTCCCCACTCCCCAACGCTCGAAGAGGCGATTGGCGAAGTCCCGGATCTCTCCGCCCTTCAGAGACCGGAGAGCGACCACTGCGATCTGAGCCGTCGTCTTCTGCTCCAATTCCCTGAGCCGGCCCTCCAGCGACCGCCTCAGATTGGCGTTCATCACGCCCGCATAGTCGCTGACGTAGCCCTGGGGCTTCAGACTCTCCAGCAGCGTGTCCGACTCGACCTGGGCCTGGGATGGACTGCTCAGCAGGAGGAGCAGGGGCGCCAACAACCAACGGCTCGTCTTCACGGGCTCCATTGTACTCGACTCGCCGCCGGCGCTGACGTCGTTGAGAGCCGAACCCGGCGCAATCTCAAGGCGTTGGCGATCACCGAGAGAGAGCTGAGAGCCATGGCCGCGGCGGCCAGCATGGGATTCATCGTGATTCCCCAGAGGGGATACAGGACCCCGGCCGCGACCGGCACACCCAACATGTTGTAAAGAAACGCAAAAAACAGATTTTGGCGAATGTTGTCCAGGGTCGCCCGGCTCAATCGGAGCGCTTTGAGGATGCCGTTCAGATCCCCCCGCAACAGCGTTACTCCGGCACTTTGGAGGGCCACGTCGGATCCCGTGCCCATGGCGATGCCCACTTGGGCCAGCGCCAGGGCCGGCGCATCGTTGACGCCATCTCCCGCCATGGCCACGATCCGGCCTGCCTCCTGGTATCCACGGATCAGATTCGCCTTCTCGTCGGGCAGCATCTCCGACCGCACCCGTTCGATCCCCAGCTCACTCGCCACGGCGTCGGCCGTGGTCCGGCCGTCCCCGGTGACCATGACGACGCGTACGCCCTCAAGCCTCAGTTGCGCCAGAGTCTCCCGGGCGGACGCCTTGAGGGGATCGCCCAGGCCAAGAACGCCGCAGGCCCGGCCATCGACGGCTACGAAGAAGGCCGTCATCCCGCGCAGGCGCAACTCTTCCGCCCGCCGCTCCAGGCCGCCAATCCGGATCGAAAGACCCGCCAGGAACCGCCGGCTGCCCACCGCCACTTCCCGGCCCTCCACCCTTCCCCGGACCCCCTGTCCCGCCACGGCATCGAAACGTTCCACCGAAGGCAAATCCAGTCCTTCCCGGCGCGCTCCGGCGACCACGGCCTCGGCCAGGGGATGCTCGCTCCCCTGTTCCAAGCCGGCGGCGAGTCTCAGGATCTCCCGGCGTCTCCATCCGTCGGCCGGATTCACGGCCTCAAGCCGCGGACGTCCTTCGGTGAGAGTCCCCGTCTTGTCGATCATGAGGGTGTCGACCCGCTCCAGGACCTCCAGCGACTCGGCGTCCCGAATCAGGACGCCCGATCGGGCGCCCTCCCCCACGCCCACCATGATGGACATGGGAGTCGCCAGACCGAGGGCGCAGGGGCACGCGATCAGCAAGACCGCCGCCGCCGTGACGAGCGCGTTGGCCCATCTGGGTTCGGGCCCCAGCAATCCCCACGTCAGCGCCGCCGCCACGGCCACGACGATGACGGCGGGGACGAACCACGCCGCGACGCGGTCGACCAGGCGGTGGACCGGGGCCCGGGAGCGTTGGGCCTCGGTGACCATCCGGACGATGCGCGCCAGGAGGGTTTCGCTCCCGACCCGGCGAGCCTCCATGACCAGCGAGCCGGACCCGTTCGACGTCCCGCCTGTCACGGCATCTCCCGGACGCTTCAAGACGGGGATGGACTCGCCGCTGATCATGGACTCGTCGACGCTGCTCTCTCCTTCCAGCACCCGGCCGTCCACCGGAATCTTGTCCCCCGGGCGCACTCGCAGCCGGTCGCCCGGCTTCACGTCCGCCAAGGGAACTTCTTCATCGCCACCGGCGGCGATCTTCCGGGCGGTGGGCGGAGACAGTTCCAGGAGGGACCGGACGGCCCTGCCGGTACGCGCCGTCGCCCTGAGTTCGAGAACCTGCCCCAGAAGCACCAGGGCCGTAATGACGGCGGCGGCTTCGAAATAGACGCCCACGTGACCGTGGACGTCCCGATAGGCCTCCGGGAAAAGGCTGGGAAAACCGACGGCCGCCAGGCTGTAAAGGTAGGCCGCGCCCGTACCCAGGGCAATCAGGGTGAACATGTTGAGGCTGCGATTCCAAATGGAGGTCCAGGCCCTCCGCCAGAAGGGAAGCCCGCCCCAAATCACCACGGGAGTCGCCAGGAGCAGCTCGAGCCACTGGCGGAGATCCGGAGTCAGGATCCGGGAGATCGGCTGTCCGGACGCCATATCCAACATGGACAGCAGAAAGAGGGGACCCGTGAAACCGAGACTCCAGCGAAAACGCCGGGTCATCTCACGCAATTCTCCGCCGTCTTCCGCAGTTGCTCCGTACGGCTGCAAGGCCATGCCGCATGAAGGACACGACCCCGGCACCGGCGACTCGACGCCGGGACACATGGGGCAGATGTAGCGGCCTGCGTCCCCGTGGTCATGCGCATGGACCTGGGGACGGTCTCCTTCGTGGTGCGCAAGGGCGAGCTCCGGATCGGACCGGAACAGTTCTGCGCAATTCGGGCAGCAAAAATAGTACGTCTTCCCACCGTGGGAGACGTTGGGAACGCCGGGGCCGGGACTCACCTTCATCCCGCAGACCGGATCGATTTCACTTTGCCCGGATACCGGACTCATACTTCCTCCAACGGCAACTCGATTCTGAAGGTGAGCCCGCGGTCCTCGTTGGCCCGGGCCGCAATGGTGCCTCCATGGTTCTTCACGAGTTGAAAGCAGATGGACAGACCCAAGCCGGTCCCCTCGGCCTTGGTGGTGTAAAAGGGGTCGAAGATACGCTCCAAATCCACTCCTTCCGATCCGGAGCCGTTGTCCGAGATTTCGATGGCGACATGCCGGCTCTCCGGCGCCCTGAAGACTCTCGCTTCCAGCACTCCCCCGTCGGGCATGGCCTCGAGGCCGTTGAGCATGACGTTCAGCATGACCTGCCGGATCTGGTCGGGGTCCATGGGCACCGGCGGCACTCGGAGATCGTCGAAGACACGGATTTCGATCTGAGCGTCCCGCGCCGGCTTCTGCAGCAAGGTCACCGTTGAATCGAGAAGCTCTCCGACGGGAGTCGGCTGAATCGACGGTTGGGGCGGCCTTCCGAAGCGGAGAAAGTCCTCCACGATGGCATTGAGCCGAGCGATTTCCTGGTGGACGATGCCAAGGAATTCCCGCTTGGGATGATCGGCGGGGAATTCCCCCGACAAGATCTCGATGGAGCCCTTGATGGTGCCCAGCGGATTCCGGATCTCGTGGGCGATGCCGGCGCTGAGCCGTCCCATGGAGGCGAGACGATCCGCCCGCCTCAGATGCTCGAAGGTCTGCTGCAGCGATTCATACGCCTCGGACAGGCGCCGCGAGGTTCGCTCCAGGTCTCTCCGCTGCCGCCTCTCCCGGCTGGAGAGGACCCCCACCAGGAGCCCGATGGCGTGGTAGAGGCAGATCTCGGCGTATTGGTTGAAGGTGTACATGGGGACGTGATGCCAGTCCCGCTGGATGTGGTAAAGATACAATCCGCTGGTCAGGAGCGCCGTGCAGACCCCGCCGACGGGTCCGTACCAGAAGGCCGCCAGCAGAATGGGAACGTAGTAGACGCGCTGGTAGATCTCGTGCAGATACCGGTGCTCCGTGCTGGTGGTGTAGTGGAAGGCGGAGATGACCAGTACACCGGCCAGAATGGAGGCCGGACCGAGCCAGTTGGCGCGCTGCCCCATCATAACGGAGGTTTTCCCCCACCCCTGATCCGCCGGAGTTCGAACTTCCGCATCCGGTAGATCAGAGTGTTCCTGGTGATTCCCAGGTACCGCGCCGTCCGAACCTGGTTCCACCGGTTCCGCTCCAGCGCCGCCAGCAGGATGTCGCGCTCCAGCTCTTGCAGAGAAAAGCCTTTCTCCGGGAGCCGGAACATTCCCCGGTCCGTATCTCCGGCCGGCCGGCGGATTTCCCCGGGCAGATCCTCGCACTCGACCGTTCCGGTCCGGTTGAAGAGCACCAGCCTCTCGACGACGTTTTCCAACTCCCGGACGTTTCCGGGCCAACCATAGGACTGCAGTCGCGAAACCGCCTCTTCCCCGAACCGCACCTCCTTGCCCAGTTTCCGGGACGACTCATTCTGGAAATGGTGGATCAGAAGCGGGACGTCCTCCCGGCGCTCCCGCAAGGGAGGGATCCTCAACGGCGCCACCGAGAGCCGATAGAACAGGTCTTGACGGAATCGCCCCCCGGCCATGGCCTGGCCCAGATCCTGGTTCGTGGCCGCCAGGATCCGGACGTCCACGGGGGAGGGCTCCGGGTCTCCGACCACATCCATCTCCTTCTGCTGCAATACCCGGAGCAGCTTCACCTGCATATCCAACGGAAGCTCCGCCACTTCATCCAGGAACAGAGTTCCGGTGTCCGCCGCGGCGAACTTTCCCCGCCTGTCGGCGACGGCGCCGGTGAAGGCGCCCTTGCGGTGGCCGAAGAGCTCGGACTCCATCAGGTCCCGTGGAATGGCGCCACAGTTCACAACCACGAAAGGACTATTCTTTCGCGGTCCGTTGAAATGGATGGCCCGGGCCAGCAGCTCCTTCCCGGTTCCCGTCTCTCCCTGAATCAGGACCGTCGTCGCCACCACCGCCAGTTGACGGGCCAACTCCAGAACATCGCGGAACTCCTTGGACGATCCCACGATCCCCCCGAATTCGAACCTGCGCTGCACCTCCCGGGACAGTCTTCGGTTCTCACGAATCAACCGCGTCAGCTCCAGGGCTTTCCGGATGGAATGGTGGATCTCCTCCTGCTCGAAGGGTTTGGTCAAAAAGTCGGAGGCGCCGCCCTTGACGGCGTCGACGGCCCCCTCGATGGAACCGTGGGCAGTCAGGACGATCACGGGAAGATCGGGATCCAGCCGGCGGATCCGTTCCAGCAACTGGAGGCCGTCCATCCCCGGCATGCGCAGGTCGGTGACCACCAGGTCCACCGCGGACTCGCGGACCCGCTCCAGGGCGCGGGCTCCGGAAGAGACGCAGCAAGTGCCGTACCCGAACTGCTGGACCTGGTAACCCAGGACCCGCAGAAAATTCCGGTCGTCGTCGACCAACAGAATCCGTTCGGGTTTCATCTCTCAACTATTGTACCTGGAAAGTGTGTTATATGAGTCATCTGATCTATTTCCAACACCCAATGATTCATATAAATCAAAATTTCGGCTTGTCTCCCGCCGAACCGTCTCCGGGCAACGAGAACTAAATACCTGGAATAAAGGGACTTTTGGCCCCATGCATGGCAGGCGTTCCCGTTGGATCGAAAATTGCGTACGGAAACGAGTGTGCCGGACCAGAGACCATGATGAGATCGACGCTTCCGTTGCTGACGGCCATATTGTTGGGACTGGGCTTCCTCCTGCCGGGGCTGCCGGGAACCTACGGTGCCCAGCCGGACCCGGAGAACGCCTTCCACGTTCCGGACCCTCTGCTGGGCGAATACCTTCGGACCGCCCTCGACTCCAATCCATCCATCCAGACAGCGTATGCCCGGTACCGAGCGGCTCTCCAGAAGGTGCCCCAACAGACGGCTCTGCCCGATCCCGCCCTGACCTTCGGCCGCTTCCTTCGCAGCGTGGAGACCCGGGAGGGGCCTCAACTGAGCACCCTCACGCTCAGTCAGCGGTTTCCATGGTTCGGAAAGTTGGACCTGAAAGGGAAGATCGCCGTCAAGCGGGCGACGGCCCAATTCCGGCTCTTCCGCGCCCGGGAACGGGAAATCGCCGCCGGCGTGAAACGGGCCTTCTACGACGTGGCCTACCTGGACCGGGCCCTGGTCATCGTCCGGGAAGAACAGTCTCTGCTGGATCACTACGAAGATCTGGCCCAAGCCCGATACGCATCGGGAAAGGGGCACCAGCAGGAGGTGATCCGGATCCAGGCCGAGATCAGCCGGACCATGAGCCGGCTGGAACTGCTGCGGCAACAACGCCAGTCGGCGGCGGCGCGGCTGAACAGCCTGTCGGACCAGCCGCCGGAGAAATCCGTGCCGCGGCTCCGGCGCCCCGCTCCGGCGAAGGTGGCGATCAACCTGGAGGAACTCTACGAGCTGGGGGCGCGTCACCGGCAGGAACTCAAGGGAGCCATGGCCCGGATCGAAGCGACGGAGCAGGGCGTCGAGCTGGCGAAGAAGAGTTTTTGGCCGGACGTCACATTGAGCGCGGGAACCGTCAACGTGGGCGGTCTTCCGGCGCGGGACCTGCTTCCGGCGCCGCGTCCCGGCGGCGGCAAGAACGCCTACAACCTCTCGGTGAGCATCAACATTCCCCTTCAGAGGCACAAATACCGCGCGGAGGTGATGGAGGCCGCGGAAAACCTGGTCGCCGAACGAAGCACGTATCGAGATCTGCGGAACCGGATTCAACTCTCCATCCGGGACCTGGCGGTTCGCATCCGGACCCTGTGGAGACAGATGGACCTGTTTGAACGGGTCCTGATCCCCCAGACCCGGGAGGCCCTCCTCTCCGCCGAATCCGGATACCGGAACGGGCAGTTGGGAGCCCTGGAGCTGTTGGACAGCGAACGGTCCTTGCTGGAGACGCAGGTGCTCCAGGCTCGATACGAGGCCGACTACATGCAGGCCCTTGCGGAAATGGAGCAGGCCGTCGGAACACGTTTCCCCGGATCGGGAGAAGAGCGATGAAGGCGAGGGTTCTTTCAGGCTTGCTGGTTTTTCTGGCGGCTTCTGCCCTGATCCTGGTGGATCCTTTCGATTGGCGCCTGATTCATCGGATCCGGACCGGAATTCCCTCCTGGATCGGCATTCCGTCTCCTCAACGGGACACCCCGGAAGGACAACTCTGGACCTGCGGCATGCATCCGCATGTGATCCGGCAGGGGCCGGGAAGCTGTCCGCTCTGCGGGATGCGCCTGAGCCCGTTGAAAGGATCGACCGCCGGCCGGGAAGGTTCCGGGACACACTCGGAAGGTTCGCGGACGCACCCGGAAGGCTCCGGGACAGACCACGCCATGTCCCGTTCCAAGAGCTCGACCGGGTCCATGGGCGACCGCGGTGTTTCCGGCGAAACGTCGACTCGAACCGCCGAAAACCAACAGGCGGACGTCTTGGAAACGGAACTCGATACCCGTCACCAGGACGTGGTTCGAATCGATCCCTCCTTCGTCCAGAACTTCGGGGTGCAGTCGGTCGCGATCCGGCGGGTCGATCTCTCCTTCACCATCCGAACCGTGGGAAACCTGGTTTACGACGAAGGGAAGATGGCCTGGATCAACACCAAGTTCGACGGTTGGATCGAGAAGGCCCACGTCAACTACGTGGGAGAGCCGGTCAAGGAAGGCCAGAAACTTCTGGAGATCTACAGCCCCGATCTGGTGACCAGCCAGCAGGAGTATCTGCGGGCCATGGAATACGCCGAGCGGCTCAGCGGAAACGATTACCCCGAGGTCGCCGAGCGCGCCCGGTCCCTGGTGGTCTCCAGCCGGCAACGCCTGGATCACTGGCACATCGACTTGGAGCAGATCCGTCAACTGGAAGAGTCCCGGGAGCCGCGGCACACGGTGACCCTGGTCTCGCCGGTCGGCGGAGTGGTGGTGGAGAAGATGGACGAGGCCTTGGAGGGAATGCGGGTCCATCCCGGAATGAACATTTACAAGATCGCCGATCCATCCGGCCTCTGGGTGGAAGCGGAGGTCTTCGAGCACCAGATTCCCTGGCTGCAGATCGGACAAACCGCCTCCGTCGAGATCCCCGCCCTGCCGGGACGGAGATTCCGCGGCGCGGTCCGGTTCCTGTCCCCCGCCTTCAGCGACCGGACCCGGACCCTGCAGGTGTCCCTGGAATTGATGGATCCCGATCCGAGCCTCCGCTCCGACATGTACGCCAACGTCACCTTCGACATCTCGTCGGTCCCGGGCGCCCTGGCCGTTCCCGAGGACTCGGTGATCCACAGCGGGCGGCGAAACCTGGTGGTCCTGGATCTCGGAAACGGAGCCTTTCAGGTCCGGGAGGTGGCGTTGGGAAGAAACGGAAATGGATTCTGGGAAGTGAGGAAGGGACTGTCCGAGGGCGATCGCGTCGTGATCTCTTCCCAATTCCTCATCGATTCGGAGAGCCGACTGAAGGAAGCCATTCGAAAAATCGTCTCTCCCAACTCCAAGGGCACGGCGGGGGACACGGGATCCCCCATGCATCATCAGCACTGAGGGTCCGATCCGCGGTGATCTGAGACATGCTGGGAAGAATCATCGACTGGTCCCTGGAAAACCGGCTCCTGATCGTCCTGGCCACCGGTTTCGCCATCCTGGCGGGACTCCATTCCTTCCGGCAGACACCCCTGGACGCCATTCCGGACCTCTCGGACGTGCAGGTCATCATTTACGCCGAGTACCCGGGCCAGGCCCCGCAGGTGGTGGAAGACCAGTTGACCTACCCCATCACCACCCAGATGCTCTCGGTGCCCTATTCGAAAGTGGTGCGGGGCTACTCCTTCTTCGGCTACTCCTTCGTTTACGTCCTCTTCGAAGACGGAACCGACCCGTACTGGGCCCGGAGCCGGGTGCTGGAGTCCCTGAACTACGTCAGCGCCCGCCTCCCCGAAGGAGTGAGCCCCACCCTGGGCCCGGACGCCAGCGGCGTCGGCTGGGCCTTCATGTACGTCCTCAAGTCGGACCGGAGAAACCTGGCCGAGCTTCGAAGCATCCAGGACTGGTTCCTCAAGTACGAGCTCACCTCGGTGGACGGCGTGTCGGAAGTGGCAAGCGTCGGCGGCTTCGTCAGGCAGTACCAGATCACGGTGGACCCCAACCGGCTCCGGGCCTACGACATTCCCATCTCCAAGATTCGCCGGGCCGTCCAGCGGAGCAACAACGAAGTGGGGGGGCGGGTCCTGGAGATGTCGGAAACCGAGTTCATGATCCGCGGCCGAGGCTATATCCGGAACGTGGCCGACCTCCGGGAGATCGCGCTGGCGGTGTCGCCGACCGGAACGCCGATTCTCCTGCGAGACGTGGCCACGGTCCGGATGGGACCCGAAATGCGCCGCGGGATCGCCGAATACAACGGTGAGGGGGAGGTCGTCGGCGGAATCGTCGTGGTCCGGTCCGGAGCCAATACGCACCAGGTCATTCAAGGGGTCAAGGAGAAGTTGGAGGAGCTGCGGCAGGGTCTGCCCGAAGACGTCGAGATCCTGACCGTCTACGACCGGTCGGCCCTGATCGAGCGGGCGGTGAAGACGCTGGGGGAGAAACTCCTGGAAGAGGGAGTGGCGGTCGCCCTGGTGTGCATCCTGTTCCTGCTCCACCTGCGCTCCTCGCTGGTGGCCATCATCACCTTGCCGGTGGCGGTCCTGATCTCCTTCATCGTCATGAAACAGCAGGGCATCGACGCCAACATCATGTCCCTGGGCGGCATCGCCATCGCCATCGGAGCCATGGTCGACGGCGCCGTCATCATGATCGAGAACGCCCACAAGCACCTGGAGGAGGATCGCGGCCGCAAGGACCACTGGAAGATCATCGGCGAGGCCTCCAAGGAGGTGGGGCCGACCCTCTTCTTCGCCATGCTGGTCATCACCGTCTCCTTCATCCCGGTCTTCACGCTGGAGGCCCAGGAAGGGAGGCTCTTCAAGCCGCTGGCCTTCACCAAGACCTGGTCCATGGCGGCGGCCTCGATTCTGACGATCACGCTGGTGCCGGTCCTCATGGGTTACTGGATCCGGGGGAGGATCCGCTCCGAGAAACGGAATCCCCTCAGCCGCATCCTGATCGCGCTCTACGACCCGGTGCTCCGGCTCCTCCTGAGGTGGAAGTGGACGGTCCTGATCCTCACCGCCGGAACCCTGGGTTTGACCTGGTTTCCCTATTCCCGCCTGGGCTCCGAGTTCATGCCTCCCCTGTATGAAGGCGACCTGCTCTACATGCCCACCACCCTGCCCGGAATCTCCACCACCAAGGCCAGGGAAATCCTGCAACAGACGGACAAGATCATCGCTTCCTTTCCCGAGGTCGACCGGGTCTTCGGGAAGATCGGGCGGGCCGACACGGCCACCGATCCCGCACCGCTGAGCATGATCGAGACCACCGTCATGCTCAAACCCGAGTCCGAGTGGCGTCCCGGCATGACTCCGGACCTCCTCATCGACGAACTGAACCGGGCGATTCAGTTCCCGGGCCTCACCAACACCTGGACCATGCCCATCAAGACCCGGATCGCCATGCTCTCCACCGGCATCAAGACGCCGGTCGGAATCAAGGTCTCGGGACCTGATCTGTCCGTGCTCCAGAACCTGGGACAGGAGATCGAGGCGGTGGTCCGCCGTCTTCCGGGGACCCTTTCCGTCTACTCGGAGCGGGTCATGGAGGGCAACTACCTGGACTTCGACATCCGGCGCGGCGCCATTGCCCGCTACGGACTCACCGTGGGCGACGTGCAGGACGTGATCCAGTCCGCCATCGGGGGAATGAACATCACCACCACCGTCGAGGGGCTGGAACGTTATCCGGTGAATCTGCGCTACAGCCGGGAACTCCGGGACAACCTGCCGGCCCTCCGCGAAATCCTGGTTCCCACGCCCCGCGGTTCCCAGATCCCCCTGGGGCAGTTGGCCACCATCCGGATTCGCAAGGGGCCGACTGCCATCAAGACGGAGAACTCCCGTCCCAACGCCTGGATCTACGTCGACCTGGCGGACATCGACGTGGGGAGCTACGTGACGATGGCCCGGCAGGCGGTCGCCGGCCGGGTCGAGGTTCCGGACGGATACAACGTCATCTGGAGCGGCCAATTCGAGCACATGGAGCGGACCCGGCAACACCTGATGGCCGTCGTCCCCATGACCCTGCTCATCGTCTTCGTCATCATCTACCTGAACACGCGCTCCGTCTTCGAAACGGCCATCGTGTTCCTGGCGGTCCCCTTCTCTCTGGTGGGGGCGTTCTGGCTGCTCTACCTGCTCGACTACAACATGAGCGTCGCGGTCTGGGTCGGGATCATCGCCCTGATGGGACTGGATGCGGAAACCGGCGTGGTGATGCTACTCTACCTGAAAGTGGCCTACCGGAAGGCGGTCCGGGAGGGCCGCATGCGAGGGCTTTCGGATCTGACCGAAAGCATCCGCCACGGAGCCGTCCACCGCGTGCGGCCCAAGGTGATGACGGCCTGCATCATCCTGGCGGGCCTGTTGCCCATCATGTGGAGTCATGGCGCAGGAGCGGACGTCATGAAGCGAATCGCCGCGCCCATGGTCGGCGGAGTGACAACCTCCGTTCTCCTGGAACTCTGCGTCTACCCCGTCATCTACTACATTTGGAAGGGTTGGAAGCTGAAATGAAGCGAAGTCTTTTCACACTCCTGACACTGTTCTGTTTCGCCGCGGGGGCCTGGGGAGAAACGGTGCGGGTCCGGCACGACCACGATCCCTGGGGCAAGTGCGAGGGAGAATTGATCATCGACCAGGAGGGGATCGAATACCGGTCGCCGAAAAAGATGGACCACAACCGGAGGTGGATCTGGCAGGACATTCAGAGCGTGGACCGCAAGTCCCCGTCCCGCCTCAGCGTGCTCACCTACGAAGACCAGAAGCTACGGCTGGGCCAGGACAAGGTCTTCGACTTCGAGTTGCTGTCTTCCCATCGGACGTTTTCGGACCAGGCATTGGCGCTCATCTCCAATAAGCTGAAGAAACCGGTGACCGACCGCGTCACCGATCCCATCGACGCCGAGTACCAGGTCCCGGCCAAGCACAAGCACACTTTCGGAGGCTGCGAGGGAACCCTCTACTTCGGCCCGGATCACATCGTCTACGACAGCGAGGACTCGTCGGATTCGAGGAAGTGGAAAAAGGACCGCGACGTGGCCAACGTCTGGTCCTCGCAACGGTACGAGCTGGAGATCCGGACCTACGAGGAGAACCGCCGCAACTTCGACAAGATGCGGGTCTTCCGCTTTCAACTCAAGGAGCCTCTGAATCAGGCATACTATGAGAAACTCCGCCGTGAGTTGCCATAGTCTTTGGCGGCACAGACGGGCCTCCATGGAGACTGTTTCATGAAGGAAAATGGGCCACCGCCCGCCGCTCCGGCCGAACGTGCCGGAACACACTCCAAGGTGCTCCGGGGAACCGCGCTCATTCTGTTATTTCTGCTGCTGGCCGGCAGCACCTATTTCCTGTACACCCTGGAGTCGGGAACCTGCGCCGTTTGCCAGAGACCGTTGCATGGAGATTCAACCTACCGAATCGTACTGGCCGGAGGAGGGAACCTGGACGTCTGCTGCCCCCGGTGCGGGCTCCACTACCAGGAGCTGAACGGACACCGGGTGAAAGAGGCGTGGATCGGAGACACCTCCACAGGAGAAATCCTCCCCGCCGAGCAGGCCGTCTACGTCGAAGACAGTTCGGTCCAACATTGCTGCTCCATGGAACGCCCCCGGGAGGATGGATCCGGCAGTCAGTACACCCTGGCCTGGGACCGCTGCCTGCCCGGCCTGGTCGCCTTCAAAGACCGGCGAAGCGCCCTGGATTTCCAGCAGGACCGCGGCGGCGTCATCAAGAGCTACCAGGAGCTGTTCTCGGCGGGGCATCGGTAACGCCGGATCCGCTTGGCAGCTTGGTCAGGGAGAAAACCATGAAGAGAAGACGATTTCTTGGTGCGGCCACGGCATCGGTGTCGGCGGGATTCCTGTCCGGAGAAGCGTCCGAATCGCTGGCTGCAACCCGGCAGCTCCCCCGGAAACTTTCCCTGCGCCTGGGGACGGTGACGTACAACCTGGGCCGGAATTGGGACCTGGACACGATCATCCGCAACTGCGCCGAAACCGGCTTCGAGGGGGTCGAACTGCGCAGCACCCACGCCCACGGCGTCGAGATCGACATCTCTCCCGAGCAACGCCGGGAAGTCATGATGCGATTTCAGGATTCCCCCGTCCGCCTGGTCGGCCTGGGCAGCGCCTGCGAGTACCACTCGCCCGATCCGGAAATCCTGCGCCGCAACATCGAAGAGACCAAAGCCTTCGTGCGGCTGGCCCACGACGTGGGCGCCCCCGGCGTCAAGGTGCGTCCCAACGGACTCCCCGAGGGGGTCCCCGAGGAGAAGACCCTGGAACAGATCGGACTGGCCCTGAGGGAATGCGGAGCCTACGGCAACGGCTGGGACGTTCAGATCCGGATGGAGGTTCACGGACGGGAAACCGGCCGCATCCCCCGCATCCGCAAGATGCTGGACTACGCCGATCACGACAACGTCCGGATCTGCTGGAACTCCAACAAGACGGATCTTCTGGACGGGGGCGTGGAAACCAATTTCAACCTGATCAAGGACCGGATCTCCCTGGTCCACATGCGGGACCTCTACGTCGAGGAGTACCCCTGGCGGCTCCTGTTCCGCCTGCTCCGGGAGATGGAATACCCGGGCTACTGCATGGCCGAGATCCCCGAGAGCACCGACCCGATCCGCGTCATGCGATACTACCGGACCCTGTTTCGAGCCTTCCAGGATCTGGTCTGAGGCCGCTACTGTAGCCACCCATCACATCGCGGGCCAATTCACCCAAGTGGCGGCGTAGCTGTTCCGGCGCGTCGAAGATCTGGAAGGATCCGGAGTTGATGTTGACGATGCCGATCTCGGCCGCTTCCCGTAACCTCTTCAGTTGGGCTTCGTACTTCTGTTCTTTTCTCTTCATCAACCGGATCCCTTCGCATGGAACCGGGACTCGATGCTCAGATGATCGAGTTTCGCGTCCTTCAGTGGCGCAAATTCAGACCGGACAAACCCAGTGATTTCCGCCGGCGCTTCCGCCTTGAGGCGGCCGATCCCGACGAGATTTTCGCGCTGTTCATGCGCCATCGATTGAGCCCATGAGAACCAGGTGTGAATCCTGGAGGATCCTCGTCAAAAACCCTGTCCCGGAGGCACGGCGGCGTCGGAACTCGCTCGACGTGTACAGCATCGGGTTCACGCGTCGATCCAATTGCTTTTCGGCTGGAGCGAGAGCAGTACAGACCGCTTCCAGCGTCAGAGTATCGGAAACCACAAGGAGATCGATATCGCTGGCCGCCGTCTCCTGCCGTTTTGCGATCGATCCATAGATCAGTGCGAGAGTGATTTGTTTGGAGACGGCTTGCAGCGCAGCGAGAACAGGGTCTTTGAGACCCACGGTCTTTCGGATGATGCTGCAGAGTTCGCGGAACAGAGGCGAGTCGCGATTGGCCTGGTAGTGCTTCTGGCTGCCCACCCAGAATACTGTCGTCAGTCCGCACTCGGCCAGGCGGCACAGTTCACGTTGAACTGTGCCTCGGCCCAGGTCCGCCAGGCCGATGATTTCGGTCACGAAGAAACTGCGATCCGGTTGACCGAACAATAGAGCCAAGACGCGTTGTTGAGTCGTAGTGAACAGCGCATCCCCCAGGGCGGAACTGATTAAAGACGAGTCGTACTGATTCGATACGGGGGACTCTGTTGAGACGAAAGAATTTCCGATACCCATTTCGGGGATGATTATACCTGAAATGGGTATTTAGAATTTTTCCTATATGAAACGGTCCCGATTCGAGTCAGGGATTCTTTCGAGAGCGCTTTCCCTTGTGGGGGTTTTCTGAACTTTCCGACCGAGAACGGGGACAGTTCCTTTTTTTCCTGAGGTAGCGCCCGAACGCTCAACGGGTTGGTGGGAACCCCGCTAACCCGATTCCAACCAGCGCGTGTGGAAAAACTCGCCGCGGGGCCGGTCCACTCGCTCGTAGGTGTGGGCGCCGAAGTAGACCCGCTGGGACTGCAGGAGGTTGGCGGGGAGCCAGTCCTGCCGGTAGCCGTCGTAGAAGGCCAGGGCGCTTGAGATCGCCGGAACCGGGACGCCCCAGCCGACCACCCGGGAGACGACGCCACTCGAAAAGGGGACAGTCACGTGCTCAATGTGAAAAATTCCCCTTTGGGGCACGGAAGCCCATGCGCAACCCAACCTGTGCACCTCACCGAGAAGTCGAACGGGGGCCGCTAGTATTCGGATCCCGAGTTGTCGGCGCTGGTGCCTGAGTCTGGGGCGCTGGTGGCTGGGCCGCCGGCGGTGCCGGACGAGTAGAAGTTGGACGCGGGCTGTTGCGTCCCCCTTTCTTCATGCCATTAATGGTAAACAAGACAGAAGGCTTACTCACGACAGTCTCCTCATTGGGCTAGATGTCCAAACTTGGGAACTCAACAATCTTATTCCCATGCTTCGTCGATAGATACACAAGAACGGGGACCGAGAACGGGGACAGTTACTCTCTCTCCTGACGCAACGTCCGAACGCTCAGTAAGTTGATGGGAATTCAGTTACCCCGATTCCGTCCAGCGGGTGTGGAAGAACTCGCCGCGGGGCCGGTCCACTCGCTCGTAGGTGTGGGCGCCGAAGTAGTCCCGCTGGGACTGCAGGAGGTTGGCGGGAAGCCAGTCCTGCCGGTAGCCGTCGTAGAAGGCCAGGGCGCTTGAGGTCGCCGGAACCGGGACGCCCCAGCCGACCGCCCGGGAGACGACCCGGCGCCAAGACTCCTGGGCACCCTCCACCTGCTCCTTGAAATAGGGATCCAGGAGCAGGTTCTTCAGATCCGGCTCCCGGTCGAAGGCCTCCTTGATCTTGCCCAGGAACACGGACCGAATGATGCAACCGCCCCGCCACATCAGGGCGATGCCCCCGAAATCCAGATTCCAACCGTATTCGGCCGCCGCCGACCGCATCAACTGGTAACCCTGTGCGTAGGAGACGATCTTGGACGCATAGAGGGCCTGCTCCAGGTCATCGACCAGATCCGCTCGAGGCGCGGCGCCGTCCGGGCTGGGTCCGGTCAACAACCGGGAGGCTTCGACCCGGTCCTCCTTGATGGCCGACAGGGCCCGCGCCAGGACAGCCTCGCCGATGAGAGTGAGGGGAACTCCCAGGTTCAACGCCGAGATCACGGTCCACCGCCCGGTTCCCTTCTGACCGGCGGTATCCAGGACCTTTTCCACCAGGGGCCCTCCGTCGCCGTCCTTGACGGCCAGGATGTCCCGGGTGATCCGGATCAGGTAGGAATCCAGCCGCCCCCGGTTCCAGCGGGCGAAGACGCGGCTGATTTCATCCGCGGGCATTCCCAGTCCCGCCTTCATCAGATGATAGGCCTCGCAGATGAGCTGCATGTCTCCGTATTCGATGCCGTTGTGGACCATCTTGACGAAGTGGCCGGCGCCGTCCTCACCGACCCAGTCGCAGCAGGGTTCTCCCCCGTCCACCTTGGCCGACACGGCCTGGAAAAGGGGCCGGACCTGAGGCCAGGCCTCGGCGGACCCGCCGGGCATGATGGAGGGTCCCCGCCGCGCTCCCTCCTCGCCTCCGGAAACGCCGGTTCCGATATAGAGAAGGCCCTTCGACTCCACCAGGGAAACCCGCCGCCGGGTGTCCTCGTAGTTGGAGTTCCCTCCGTCGATGATGATGTCACCCGGCTCCAGGTGGTCCAGGAGCTGCCGGATGAATTCGTCCACCGGCCAGCCGGCCTTGACCATCAGCATGACCCGCCTCGGCCGTTTGAGCATACGGACGAGTTCGTCCAGGGAATGGGCGCCCAGGACCCTCGTTCCCCGGGCCTCCCCCGAGAGGAAGTCGTCCACTTTGGAGACCGTCCGGTTGAAGACGGCCACCGTATAGCCGTGATCGTTCATGTTCAGGACCAGGTTCTGGCCCATGACCGCCAACCCGATGAGTCCGATATCCGCCTTGGCTTCCATATTCGAATTCTCCTGTCCTGTGCGACGAGTTCCCTATTCTAGCGCGAAGCCGTCCATGCGCCGGTAAAGCTCCAGGTGCCGCTCCATGGCCTCGAGATGCCGGCGGCGGCGGGCGGGATCGGGGTCGTAACTCTTTCCCATGGCCGGCGAGACCGCCGCCAGGTCCGAGACCAGACCCAGGGACTCGAGCGCCAGTAGCGCCGTTCCCCGGCCCGTCACTTCGGGCTCGGCGCAGGCGATGACCCGGCGGCCCAGGACGTCCGCCAGGATCTGCAGCCAGGCGGGAGAAGAGAGCAGCCCGGCGCCGCCGCCGATGATCTCGTGCTGCCGGGACAAGTGGGGCTCCATGAGCCGGTAGATCAGGCAAAGCCGGTAGGCCATCGATTCCAGAGCCGCCCGGACGATTTCCGCAGGCCGTGTCGAAAGCGTCAGCCCCACCAGGCTTCCGCGGGCTTCGTCGCGCCACCCGGGACTCCGTTCTCCCGCCAAAAACGGCAGGAAAACCAGGCCGTGGGCAGCCGGCTCCATGGCCTGCAGCTCGGCCTCCAACCGCTCGGGTTCGACATCGGCCTGCAGCCGGCTCGTCAACCACGAGAAGACGCTCCCCCCCTCGGTGGTGGCTCCTCCCATGAGGGGCCGGCCGGCATCGACGAAATAGCTCCAGAGACCCGCCGGAAGGGGGGAAGCAGGACGGTCCAGGACCGCGCGGATGGCTCCGGTGGAACCGATGGTCAGGGCAACCCGGTCCGAACGCACGCAGCCGCTGCCCACGTTGGCGGCGGCCCCGTCTCCCACCGCAGGGAACCAGGGTATTCGATCCAGGGCCGGCCAACGCCGAGCCCAGGGATCATGCAATCCCGTGAAGGGTTTCGTGCAATCGCGAAGCGTCGAAAGCTGAGTCCGCCGGATCGGGAGAAGGGAGATCCAGGACTCGTCCCAGTCCAAGCGGTGGCGGTTCAGCAGCCCGCTCCACGAGGCGGCCGAATAGCTCACGCCGCCGGTCCCAAAGAATCGCGAATAAACGAACTCGCCCAGAGTCATCCAGCGGGCGACCCGGGAGAAGAGCCGGGGCCGGCTCCCCTCCAGCCAGAGGAGGCGGGAGGGCAGGTAGCTGCTGTGGATGGGACACCCCGTCCGCTCGTGGATCTCCGCAGAATCCAGCCTTTTCCTGAGTTCCACGGCAGCCTGCCGGCTGCGGGTGTCGGCATAGGTGTAGATGGGCGTCAACGGCTGGGCCTGCTCATCCACTCCCAGGAGCGTGGGAGAGAGCGTGTCTGAAGCGACGGCGGCGATCCGGGCGCCGATGGACTCGGCTCGGGCCACCGTCTCGTCGAGCGCATCGGATACGGCCGCAAGGACCTCCTCCGGCTCCAGCCAGGCTCCTCCCTCCGGGTCGGTCCAAAGGCGATAGTGGGCCCGGGCCCCGATCCCCCGAAAGGGACGCCCATCCACTCCCCACACCTGGGCCCGCAAGGAAGACGTTCCCGCATCCAGTGTCAGGACATGGGGGTGGGGCGGCCCGACGCCGGTCAAGGTCCGTGCTCCACGGTGATTTCGGGGGCCGTCACACTGCACCTGGGGACACCGGGCGGATACAATAGGGACTTATAAAGACTAGTTGACGTGCGTTGACCAATGTCACGCCTATTGAGT
>JAPPLF010000026.1 GCA_028874215.1 Acidobacteriota bacterium | reverse complement strand
AACAATAACGGCTCTCACGTCCCTTGAATCGACTTGTTCAGACCTTCCTTAACTTTGTCGGTCATTTACCGGGTTCTATGCTGAATCGGCAAACTGGGTGACTCCCAATGTTCGGCGTGCTGCACAGGCAACGAACAGGCAGCAGAATCGGCCCCTGAAAGCCGGCACGCCCTTCCTCCTTGCCCCTGTTCTTTCCGTGCCGGCGGGAAAAGGCCTGCAGGGATACCTGTTACCAGGCATGCTTGGTAACATCGGGGATAGACTCCATGGGAAAAGTGACCCCAAGCCTGAACGTCCTTCCCAACCCGGCGCTCAAGCCGGAAGTCACGGACTGCGCCCTCCTGGAGGGCAACCTGGAAGAGTGGATCGTCTGCTGTTCTCAGCGCTTCTTCCCGCTGGCCCGGAGAATTGCCAGAGACGACAGTCTCGCCGAAGACGCGCTCCAGACCAGTTGGATCAAGATCCTCCAATCCATCAACCATGCCTACTTCAACGGTCCCAAGGCCTGCCCCTGGGTGAGCCGGATTGTCGCCAACACGGCCAAGGATATTCGGCGGCGGCGTCGGAGAGAGGTTCCCTTCTTCGAAACCGAAGCTCCGGGCCGGACGCCTGAGGATCTGGCCCAAGAGAAGCAGATGTTGGTCCTGCTGAGGGAAATGGTGTCGCTGCTCCCGGACATCTACCGCCAAGTGATCGAATTGCGTGTCTATGAAGGATTCTCCACGCGGCAGACGGCAGACCTGCTTCATGTCTCCCGCTCGGATGTCTCGACTCGATTGCATCGGGCCACCAAGCTGCTCCAGCGGCGCATCGATGCCCACCTTGAACCTGCCCCACCCGGAAGCTCCACGACTAAGGGATAGCCTCAGATAAGCGCCCCTTTCCCGTCACTTCGAAGATCCCCATCGGGGGCCTTTTCGCCCGATGGGAAAAAAGATTGTGACCGATTCCGATTTCAGGCGTTGTACTGGGTAGAGGGGGAGGGCCCAAGGCGTCAGGAGAGAGATGATGCGGGTGAATGACCACGGGGGCGAAGACAGTAGGAAAATCCATGCAAGACATCAGCGTCTCTCTTACGGTTATCGTATTCCTGGCTCTGGGTGCTCTGCTTGTCGCCGCGGTGGCGGTCCCGGTGGAGATCGTGGGCACGCTTCAGCACGTCAACTCAGTTCCACCCGGCGGAAAGATCCTGGTGGTTCAGGGGATGCCCCATTTGAGTTTCACCACGTATGAGGTGGAGGAAGACAGGCGGTTCCGATTCACGCGCGATTCCGAGGGGCTTCTGGTGATCCATGCAGTGGCCCGGGGCCGTTCCTCTACGGAACGAGCGAGCGATGCCGTGACCACAAGAGCCGTGGTCGTGAACCTCACGCTGCCCTCAGGTCGGTCCATGCCGGTTCGAGTGGTCGATTCCGAGGGCAACGCCGTTCGTTAGCCGGCCGCGCCCTCCGGCGTGGGGAGGCCGGCGGCTGGAACCCGCCGCTCCAATTGAGCCGCCAACTTTGCGATGAGTTCCGGACTCGGATCATCGCCCTGCCTGAACGCCATGATCTGGATCTCTTCGAACCGGTCGCCGACGATGCCCTGGGCTATGCAGATCCGCTCCACTTCCGCCCGGAAGACCTCCAGTTCCGGACCCGTTCGCTCGGCCTGCCACATCGTCGGCCTGCGCGCCGGATAGGTGATGGTGTTGAGCGAGAGCCTGACCAGACCGCTGACGTTGGGAAGCGAGCGATGGACGGCGCAACAGTGGAACATGAGGAGATCGCCCACCTCGAACGGCGAGGAGGTCCAAACGCCGTGCGTGTCTTCCATTCGCACTCCCTTCTGCGTCCGCCCCTTGAAGAAGTATGAGTACACCCCGTCGAATTCGACATGCTCCTGGAGGCCGTGCTTGTGGGAACCGGACGCGATGGCCAGTCCTCCGTTGGCGATCTCCATATCCATGAGGGGAACCCAGATCATGCGGAACTCGTCGGTCTCGCGGATGTAGAAGTGGTCCTGATGGGGTGGCGTCAGATAGGGCGCATCGGTGGGCATGGAATAGCGGAATCCGATGGACCGTCCGACCCGCACCTTCTCTCCAAAAGCGATATCCACGGCCTCCTGCAGTTCCGGAGAAGCCATCAGCTCCCAGGGAGATCTCAGCCGGTAGAGAGGCCCCATGTCGACCTCGACGGCGCTGGCGCCGGGCGTCGCCCGCGGTTCGGCCGAGTCCTCCTCCATGACGCCCTGCCGCTGCAGGACGCCGGCGATATCCGATCTCGCTCGGAGTACGGTCTCCGGATTCAGGGCGCCCTTGAAAAGGAGGTAGCCGTTCTCCTCAAAGGAGCTTCGGATGTCCTCAGGATGGTCGCGGCCGATGCGGACCTCATGAAAAGGGGCGAGCGGTTCGTTTGAGCCCCGGTCGCAAGGCTGTGTCATTCGATTTCCTCGATGGTCAATCCCCGCTCCCTGCCGGAATCACGGGGAGCACCAGGTGGGAGGGGTGCCGGGCGTTGTGGTAGACGGTCTGTCTGGCCACGACGATCTCGTCGCTGGTCCCCAGCGGCTCGCCGATGTTCTGATTGCGGGCAAACCGGGGGAAATTGCTGCTGGAAATTTCCAGACGGATCCGATGCCCCGCCTTGAAGACGTAGCTGGTTTCCCACAAGCTGATGTCGTACTCGTAGACCTTCCCCGGCTCGATCAGCGTCGGAGTCTCCAGGGAATCCCGGAAGCGGGCTCCCCGGATCCCCTCGCAGACGTGAATCGCCTGGCCGTCCGGCTGCACGTCGCTCAGCGTCGCCGTCCAGTCGGTGTCGACGGCGCTGGAGGCCGCGTAGAGCTTGAAGTCGACGGGGCCGGTGACTTCCATGTCCCGCTCCAGCAATTCCGAGGTGTAGACCAGAATGTCCTTGCGGCTCTGAACGGAACTCCTGTCTTTACGCCCCCGAATCTCCCCGTGGGTCGAGATCTGTCCTCCCAGAGTCGGCACCGGGTCTTCCGGATCGTAGGCGTAGCGGTCCGGCGGCTCGTCCCGGGCGGGCGATGACATCAGAGCGCCGTCCCCCCGGTCACCGTTGGCCTTGCCCGAACTCCTGATGTAATACTTCGTGAACCGGGTCCGGGCCAGGGGCCACTCGTTCTCGAAGCGCCAGACGTCGGGGCCCATGACGAAGATCTTGATGGGGGGTTCGGCGTCGATCCCGTTCTGGATGCCCTTGAGCCAGTAGTCGTACCACCTCAACTCCACGTCGAGCAGCTCCGGATAGGAGTTCGTCCCCCCATGGACCCAGGGGCCCACCAGGATCTTCGTCCCATTGCGCGCCGCCTCGGAACCGCCCTCTTCGGTGAAGCCCTTGAAGTTCCGCCAGCCCTCGTGAACCAGGTTGTCGTACCAGCCGGTCATGAAATAGGCCGGGACCTGGATCTGCCCGTACTTCTCCTTGATCCCGTAGGCCTGCCAGTATTCGTCGTACCTGGCGTGGGCGAACCAGTCCTTCACGTGCTGGACCTGGGGGAAGTCGTCCACCGCCGCCATGAGGGGCAGGCGGCGGTAATGGGGGTCTTCCGCGGGCAGGATCTTCTGAGTCTGGGCGCCCTGCTTGGTGAAGAGTCCGAACTCGAAGACCACGTTCAACTGCATGACCCCGTCGTTGTAGAGGTGTCCGAAGTTGGTCTGCTGGTTTTCTCGGGGCACCAGGCACTTGAGGTAGGGGCTGCCCAGGGGGGCCGGCATCACCTGGGTGAACCCGTTGTAGGAGATCCCCATGGTGCCGATTTCTCCGTTGGACCATGGTTGTTGCCCCAACCACTGCTGGGCGTCGTAGCCGTCGCGGGGTTCGTTCACATAAGGAACCCAGGTCCCTCCCGAGTCGTAGCGTCCGCGGGAATCCACCAATGCGACGGCGTAGCCTCTCTTGGCGAAGTACTCGGCGTGTTCGTTCTGGAAGGGGGCCCGGAAGTATCTCAACAGCATGAGAGTCGGAAACTTGCCCGGCGCATCGGGGCGATAGACGTGGGCGGCCAGGTTGACGCCGTCCCGCATGGGGACGGGCATTTTGCTCTCGTCGATGATCTCGTGGACGGGTTGCGAAGGACCGGCCGGTTCAGGAACCGAGCAGGCCGCAAGCAGCAGCAGTAGACCAGGGAACAGTCGCACCGGCGAGATCATTTCAGGTCTCCCTTTCCAACCCGCACCTCAGGAGGTTTCGAGGGCGTCGCGATGGGACGGGACGGTGTCGAAATGCGTTTTTCGACAGAAATTTGGGGTAGGGTATTTTCAAGTTCGGCGTTGGATTTTAACATGCTCCCATAACTCGATCAGGAGCAACCCGTCATGAAACCATTTCTCGACTCTTCCCGCGTCATCAGCAACGGTCCCGAACTGGCCCGCCGCATGAAAAGGGACGGCTATCTCTTCGTGCGCGGTCTATTGCCGGCGGAACCGCTGGAATCCTTGCGCATGCAGTTTCTGGAGATCGCGGCCGCCAACGGCTGGATCAGCACCGGGAACGCCTCCTTGGAGGAGGGCGTCGCCGACCTGTCCGGGTTCTGTGTCGAGCCGGAACCGAAATACATGGAGGTCTACGAGCAGTTCTACCGGCTCCAGGATTTCCACGCGCTGCCCCACCACCCTCGAATTCTGGGGTTGCTGGAGCGGATGACGGGAGAGCCGGTCATTCACCATCCACGGATCATCGCCCGTTTCATGTTCCCGCGGCGCAACGCCTATACGACCAAGGCGCACCAGGACTTCATTCCCATCCAGGGGACCGAAGAAACCTTCACCGCCTGGATTCCGCTGTCGGACCTGCCGGAAGAAATGGGCGGGCTGCAGATCGCCGCCGGCTCGCACCTGGGCGGGGTCTATGACATCAAGCCGGCCTTGGGCGCCGGCGGCTTCGAGATCGCCGCCGACCTGGGAGATTGCTGGGTGGGCAACAGTTTCCGGCAAGGTGACGTGCTGTTTTTCCACAGCCTGGCGGCGCACCGCGGGGTCTCGAACCGGGGAAAGCGCATGCGCATGTCCATCGACGGCCGCTACCAGAAGCGGAGCGATCCCATCACCGCGGACAGCCTGTCACCCCATATGGGCGTCGACGGGTTGAGCTGGGAAGAGATTTACGCGGACTGGACCTCCGGCGAATTCCAGTACTACTGGAAGGATTGGAATCCCCGGATCGCGGAATACGACCCCAGCTACTTCGAACGGCGCGACGTGCTGGCCATGGAAATGGCGGAACAGGGGGACGAAATCGCCCGTTCCACTTTGCAGCGCATCGTCGCCCGGGATCACAATCCGGAAAAACGCGCCAGGGCCCAGAGCCTGCTGACTCGGCTGGACACCTAGAGCGGCGGCTTGGATCGGCGGCTTGGATCGGCGGCTTTCCAGCCGCCGCTCTCCAGACTCACAAAATACCCAAGACTCCCCCGTCGACCACCCCGCCACCCTTCTCCAGATTCATAGCCCACCCCACCTCCGTTCGGTATAATCTGCGCTTCCCCATGCAGAAATACTCCTTCCTGAGCCTGGCGCGGAACGCCCTCAGCTACCACGAAAACTGGCAGCGCGCCTGGCGGAGTCCCGACCCGAAGCCCGAGTACGACGTGGTCATTGTGGGCGGCGGCGGCCACGGCCTCGCCACCGCCTACTACCTGGTCAAGGAGCATCGCGCCGGCAGCGTCGCCGTCCTGGAGAAGGGGTACGTCGGAGGCGGCAACACCGGGCGCAACACCGAGATCGTCCGCTCCAACTACCTCTGGGACGAAGCCGCCCACATCTACGAGTTTTCACTGAAACTCTGGGAAGGCCTCACCCAGGAGATCAACTTCAACCTGATGTTCAGCCAGCGGGGGCTGCTGAGCCTGGGACACACGCTCCAGGACCTCCGGGACATTCAGCGCCGCATCAACGCCAACCTCCTCAACGGCATCGACAGCGAGTTCCTGACCCCGGAGCAGATCAAGGAGATGGTCCCGGCCATCGACATCTCTCCCCGGGCCCGACATCCCATTCTGGGAGCCTCGCTGCAGCGCCGGGGAGGGACGGCCCGCCACGATGCCCTGGCTTGGGGGCTGGCCCGGGCCGCGGATTCGGTGGGGGTGGACGTCATTCACAACTGCGAGGTGACGGGCATCCGCAGGGAAAACGGCGCCGTAACCGGAGTGGACACGTCGCGAGGATTCATCAAAGCCGGCAAGGTCGGCTGCGTTACGGCGGGCAACTCGGGGGTCCTGGCCTCCATGGCGGGGATGCGGCTGCCGTTGGAGAGCCGCCCCCTGCAGGCTTGGGTTTCCCAACCCCTCAAGCCGATTCTGGACGTGGTGGTGATGTCCAACGCCGTGCACGCCTACATCAGCCAGACCGACCGGGGCGAGTTGCTCTGCGGCGCCGGTGTCGACTCCTACAACGGCTACGGCCAGCGCGGCAGCCCCGCTACCCTGGAGCACGCCATCGCCGCCATCATCGAGATGTTTCCCAGTTTCAGCCGGGTTCGAATGCTGCGGCAGTGGGCCGGCACCGTGGACACCTGTCCGGACGCCTGTCCCATCATCGGCCTCACCCCCGTAAAGGGACTCTACTTCAACTGCGGATGGGGGACCGGAGGGTACAAGTCGACGCCGGGCTCCGGATGGGTCTTCGCCCACACCATCGCGCAGAACCGCCCCCACCGCCTCAACGAGCCGTTCTCGCTGGAGCGGTTCACGACGGGGCACCTCATCGACGAGCACGGCGCCGCGGGAGTGGCCCACTGAAGCCCGAAGGGCGGATCTCATGCTCCTGATCGAGTGTCCCTGGTGCGGTCCCCGCGACGAATCGGAGTTCGCCTACTCCGGCGAGGCGCACATCGTCCGGCCCCCGGCGCCGGAAGAGCTCACCGACGAAGAGTGGGCCGACTACCTCTTCTACCGGAGGAACAAGCGGGGGGACCATCTGGAGCAGTGGTGCCACGCCTCGGGCTGCCGGCGCTATTTCAACGTCCAGCGGGACACCGTGACCTACCGGATCAAGTCGGTGTACAAGCCGGGCGAGCCGCGTCCGGGAGACCGGACATGAGCCAACCCCACCGTCTCGCCGAGGGCGGCCGGGTCGACCGGAACCGGCCCCTGACGTTCACCTTCAACGGGCGCGTCTACGCCGCGTTTCAGGGAGACACGCTGGCCTCCGGGCTGCTGGCCAACGGCGTCCACCTGGTGGCGCGGAGCCTGAAGTACCACCGTCCCCGCGGAATCGTGGCCGCGGGCGTGGAGGAGTCCAACGCGCTGGTCCAGGTGGGAGAGGGGGCGCTCTCTCTGCCCAACCTGGTGGCCACGCAGGTGGAGCTCTACGACGGTCTCTCGGCCCGGAGCGTCAACGTCTTTCCCAGTGTCGAGTTCGACCTGCGGGCCGTCAACGGTTGGTTCGCGCGCCTGATGCCGCCCGGCTTCTACTACAAGACCTTCATGTGGCCCGCGGGGTCCTGGCGGCAGTACGAGCATCAGATCCGCAAGGCCGCCGGTTTCGGGGTGGTCCCCACCGGCGCCGATCCCGACGACTACGACCACATGAACGCCCACTGCGACGTCCTGGTGGCGGGAGCGGGCCCGGCCGGCCTGGCCGCGGCCCTGGAGGCGGGACGCAGCGGCGCCCGCGTGATCCTCATGGACGAACGGACCGAACCGGGAGGCGCTCTGCGCGGAGGCGGCGGCCGGATCGAAGGGTTTCCCGCCGGGCGTTGGGTCGACCGAATGGTGGAAGAACTGGCTTCCCTTCCGGACGTCCGGATCCTGGCCCGGACCACCGTGGCGGGCTACTACGAGCACAACTTCCTGCTGGCCCTGGAGCGCCGGACGGATCATCTGCCCCCGGAATCGGCCCGCGGCCCGCGTCAGCGTCTCTGGCGCATCCGCGCCAAGCAGGTGGTCCTGGCCACGGGCGCCATCGAGCGGCCCCTGGTCTTCTGCAACAACGACCGGCCCGGCGTCATGCTGGCCTCCGGGATTTCGGAATACATCCAACGCTATGCGGTCCTTCCCGGATCCCGGGCCGTGGTCTTCACCAACAACGACGGCGCCTACCGGACGGCATTCGACCTGCTGGACGCGGGCGCACAGGTGGAGGCCATCGTGGATTCCCGGCCGGCCGGCCAGCGGAGCGCCGAGGCGCGGGAACGGGGTCTCGAGGTCATGAATCGGCACGCCGTCGTCGACGTCCGGGGGGCGAAGAGAATACGGGGCGTCCGGCTCATGGCGCTGAGCGCCGACGGTCCGTCCGTTAAAGGAAGAGGGCACAGTCTGGCGTGCGACCTGCTGGCCGTATCCGGCGGCTGGAGTCCCACCGTGCAGCTCAACGCCCAATCCGGCGCCCGGCCCGTTTACGACGCCGGGAAAGCCTGCTTCGTTCCCGGCCCTTCGATCCAGGCGGAGTGGTCGGCAGGGGCCTGCCGGGGGAGTTTCGAGCTTCAGACCTGCCTCACGGAGGGGTTCCGGGCGGGCGCGGCGGCGGCCCACGCGGCGGGCCACGGAGACGGCCATCCCACGCGGCCGATCCCACGAGTGGAGGTCAGGGCGGGAGATCCGATCCAGCCGCTCTGGATCGTCCCGGCCGGTAAACCAGTCTCACGGGCGCCCAAGCAGTTCGTGGATCCCCTCATGGATGTCACCGCCGCCGACATCCTGACCGCGGTGAGGGAGGGTTACGACTCCATCGAGTATGTCAAACGGTACACCAACCTGGGGATGGGACCCGACCAGGGGCGCCTGGGCAACGTCAACGGCATCGCCATCCTGGCGGAGCAGCACGGGACCGACCCCGGCTCCATCGGCACCACCACCTTTCGGCCCACGTACACGCCGGTCACCTTTGCGGCCCTCTCGGGAGGCGAGCAGAGGGAACTCTTCGATCCGGTGCGCAAGACGGCCATTCACGAGTGGCATGTCGAGCAGGGAGCCCTATTCGAGAACGTGGGCCAATGGAAACGGGCCTGGTACTTTCCCCGGCCGGGCGAATCGCTCCACGAAGCAGTGAACCGGGAGTGCCTGGCGGTGCGGCGCAGCGCCGGAGTCCTGGACGCCTCGACGTTGGGGAAGATCGACATCCAGGGGCCCGACGCCAACGTCTTCCTGAACCGGGTCTACACCAATCCCTTCATGAAGGTCCCCATCGGCCGCTGCCGCTACGGCCTCATGCTGGACGAGAACGGCATGTTGATGGACGATGGGGTGACCGCCCGGCTGGGCGAAAACCACTACCTCATGCACACCACCACGGGCGGCGCGGCTCACGTCATGTCGTGGTTGGAACTCTGGCTCCAGACCGAATGGCCCGAGTTGAGGGTCTACATGACGTCGGTGACCGACCATTGGGCGACGGTCTCCCTCTGTGGACCCGACAGCCGCCGCGTCCTCCGGAAGCTCTGTTCCGGCGTGGACCTGAGCCGGGAATCCTTCCCCTTCATGGCGGTCCGGGAAGACACGGTTGCCGGAGTGCCGGCGCGGATCTTCCGCATCAGCTTCACGGGAGAGTTGACCTACGAGATCAACGTCAACGCCAACTTCGGCCGCCACGTCTGGGAGGCGGTATTCGACGCGGGGGAGGAGTACGGAATCACTCCCTTCGGCACCGAGGCGATGCATGTCCTCCGGGCCGAGAAGGGATACGTCATCGTTGGCCAGGACACGGACGGCTCCGTCACTCCCGTGGACCTGGGGATGCAGCGCATGCTGGGCCAGAAAAAGGACTTCCTGGGAAAGCGGTCCCTTTTCCGGTCCTACCTGGTCCGGAAGGACCGCAAGCAGTTCGTGGGGCTGCTGACCGAGGACGCGGCGGAAGTCCTGCCCGAGGGGGGACAGATCGTGGACGATCCGTCGGCGCCCCTGCCCCGGCCCATGCTGGGCCACGTGACCTCCTCCTACTACAGCGCCGCCCTGGAGCGCTCCATCGCCCTGGGACTGGTCAAGGGGGGACACGGGCGCATGGGCGAGACCGTCCACGTCCAGAACTTCGACGGCAGGACTATCGCCGCCAGGATCGCCGATCCGGTCTTTTACGATCCGGAAGGGGAGCGCCAGAATGTCTGACCCCAGGCAGGAGTCCCCGTTGGCGGGATTCCTGTCGGACACCGCCGCTGGAGACACCGGCAGCCCCGGAGTCATCCTCACCGAAAGACCTTTTCTGGGCTACGTGAATCTTCGCGGCGACGCCGGCGACGCCAGGTTTCCGGCCGCGGTGGAGGGAGTTCTGGGCGTGAGCATTCCCGTCGCCTCCAACACCATCGCCGAAGGCGAGGACATCACCGTCTGCTGGATGGGACCCGACGAGTGGCTGGTCATTCTTCCTCCCGGCGCGCAGACCCAGTGTGTCACCGACCTGAGCCAGGCTTTGGGACAACTCCACGCCTCCGCCGTCGACACCACCGGTGGCTACACCCTGGTGAACGTCGCGGGGGGCCGGAGGCGGGAACTCCTGGCCAAGGGGTGCACACTGGACCTGCATCCCAGGAGCTTCTCTCCCGGCCAGTGCGCCCAGACCAATCTGGGCAAGGCCGGTGTGCTTTTGATTCCCAGGGGCGATGCCTCCGACGCCGAATCCTTCGACGTGATCGTCCGGCGCAGCTTCGCCGACTACCTGGGGGTCTGGCTCGAACACTCGGGCCGGGAATACGGCCTTCGGATCATCGCGTAGCCGGGGCGGCGGTTTCCAACCGCCGATTCTTCGCCCGCCGTCTACAGCTCCCCAAACCACAACCGGCGCGCCGTCTCTCCCAGGATCTGCCGGCGATCCTCCTCCTTCAGAGGCAGGACATCCCGAAAAATCCGTAGATGCTCCGCGTAGCTCATCTTGGGCGTCCAGAGCCGGTTCGGGTAGTTGCTGCCCCAGACACAACGTTCGGAGCCATAGGCATCGATGATCTTCAGCGCCGCCTCATGGAGATCGTCTCCCGGAAAACCCTTTTCGGTCCCGGTGCTGATGAAGTCCACCTTGGCGATCAGATTGGGAAACCGGGCCAGCCGCAGGACGGCGTCCAGCTTCTTCCGGTACTCCTCCTCGCCCGGCTTCAGGTCCAGACAGTGGCAGAAGGCCACGGTGAGGTGCGGAAACTCCCGCAGCAGCCTCTCGGCACCCTCCACCCATTCCAATTGCATGAGGAAGATGTCGACGGTGATCCCCAACTCGTGGGCGGCCTGCCAGAGCCGTCGCACCGCCGGGTGATCGAACCGGGTGCGTGACTCCGCCGGGATGCTGCGCAGCGACTTGACCCCGTGGTTCTGCACCAGCCGCCAGAGGATCTCGGGACTTCGGGGATCGTCGGGGTCCAGCGTGCACACTCCGCTGACCCGGCCGGGGTTCGCGCGGCTGACGTCGGCGAGATACCGATTGTCGTATCCGTAGAAGGAGACGGTCTGAATGGCCCGGACCGCCGCCACGCCGTTGGCGTGCATCACGGCCCGCAGATCCTGGATGGAGCCGCCGCCCCCCGGAACCCGCAACGGCCGGGCCACCGGCGGGTAGCGCGATTCATCCGGCGAGTAGATGTGGGCGTGGCAGTCGATGACGAGCATGGCGGGTCACGGAATGGTGGAGAAGAAGACCTGGTTGGACAGCAGGTCCGTATTCTTAACTCCGGGGCCGCCTCCGGTGTAGAGAAGCCCCGGTTTTTTCGGAACCCGGTTGTGTCCGGTGGCCCGCTCGATGTTGGGCAGCCAGTGCGCCCGGTTCCCATCGGGCCGGCTGACCGGGGAGAAGGTGAAGCTCCGTCCTCCATCCCGGGAACGGAAGGCCGCGACTTCGTTTCCGGGGCCTCCCCAGGTCGAGGCGCCGTCGACAGGAGGCTCGATCTGGGCCGACACGAACGTCTCGCCGCCGGACGTGAAAGTGACGCCGGCCGGCGCCAACAGAAGCCGGCCCTGAAATTCCGTGGGCAGGAACCGGCTCAGATCCGTTCGGACCCAGCTTCCGTCCCCGTTGGGCCGAGCCAGGATGAGTCCTGACCGGCCCCCCTCCTCAGTGCTGTAGACGACTCCGGGCCGCCCGTCGGCATCCACGGACAGCGCCCCCGCCCGGACAAGCCGGTTGCGGTCCACTCCGCCGCGGGCCAGGACCTCGGCGGAATCGGGCGTCGCCGGAAGGGAGACCGGAGTTCCGTCACTCCGGGTCCAGGTCCGGCCCGCATCGGGACTCACCAGGTAGGCTACCGTCTGCAGACGGCCGTACGCCTGGCTGTCGGATCGTTCGTGGAACCGGCAGGACAGATGGAGCGTCCGGTGATCGGGACCCCAGGCGAGAGATTCCTGGAAGTGGGAATAGCCTGGATGGCGTGACCTCAGCAGGGCGCGCCGGCGCTGCCACCGGGCGCCCGGCGGCCGCTCCCACAACTCCACCTCCCAGGGACGGTCCGAAAAACTGCGCCGGGCGCTGAGCACCAACGTGTCATCCGCCCCGCAGACCAGGGTCGGATAGGTCAGGCGCTCGCCGAATCGGAGTTCATCTTCCCATTCGGATGCATCCCCCGGCCGGCGCGATCGGCGGTAGCACATGGGATGGTGGTGCGGAAAATAGGCGATGTGAAGGTAGCCCTCGCTATCCACGGTCAGCGCAGGTCCTCCGTGGTTGTCATAGGCGTCGCCGACGGTGACCGTTGGAGACCATTCGCCGGTGTGCCGGTCGCGGCTTCGGACCCGGACCCGGAACCCCTCCGGGGGAGAATCCAACCAGGCCACGTGGGTCCGCCGGCGCCAGGTGACGATCTTGTTGGACTCGGCATACCCCGTGGCCCGGCCGCATCCGTGACGGGACAGAAGAACGGAACGGCCAGGATCCGCCGCTGCGGCAACGCGCCCGGAACCCCGTCCCCAACCCAGGCCGGCTGCGGCTCCCAGCCGGCTCAGGGCTTCCCTCCTCGACAGTCTTATTCCATCCATCTCGGTTCCGGCCCCGGTCCGGGTTTCTCACCCGTTGGCGGAGTGTATTATGAATGAGTGTCTCCCACACGCACCCGCACACGGCATCTTGGAATTATTCGGGCGCGCCTCCGCCGGACGAACCTCCGTTCCGGAAACGAGAGGAGAAAGGCAGTCTGGTCATGAATCGAAACATCCTGGACAGATTGGCCGCGGGACCCGTCCTCGGCGACGGCGGCTACATCATCGAGCTGGAACGCCGGGGATACGGAACGGCCGGAGCCTTCACGCCCCACTTCGTCCTGGACCACCCCGAGGCCATCCGGCAGCTCCACGTCGAGTTTCTCAACGCCGGCGCCGAGGTGCTGCAGGTCATGGCCTTCTACGGCAGCCGCGCAAAGCTGGCCACGGTGGGCCGGGACCACCAGACCATGGAGATCAACCGGAAAGCCACCCGGATCTGCCGTGAGGTGGCGGGGGACCAGGCCCTGGTGGCTGGGGACCTCTGCGCCACCTGGAAATGGGAGGAGGGCAGCCCCAGCGCCCGGAACCTGGTGGCAGCCATGTTCGAAGAGCAGATCGAGGCCCAGGAGGGGGTGGACTTCATCATCGGAGAGACCTTCTGGCGTTTCGGGGAGGCCCGGCTTTGCCTGGAGGTGATCAAGAAACACACTTCGGTCCCGGCCATGATCACCGTCTCCTTTCGCGGCGGCGGCAAGACGGAGGACGGCTACTCCCCCGCCGAGTGCGCCCGCATCCTCACGGATGAAGGAGCGGACATCGTGGGGACCAACTGCATGCGCGACCCCGAGCGGACCTATCCCATCATCGAGGCGATGCGGGAGGCCACCGGCGTCTACCTGGCGGCCCAGCCTGTGGCCTTCGCCTGCACGGACCGCATCCCCTGGTTCACCGCCAATCCGGCCTTTCCCGACCGGCTCGAGAGGACACTGCTGACCCGCTACGAGCTGGGCGAGTTCGCCCCCCGGGCCCGCGACCTGGGTGTCGACTTCATCGGGGGGTGCTGCGGATGCATCGGAAGCCACATCTTGGAAATGGCCCGGGGCCTGGGCAAGAAGGAGCGGGCGGAGGTCTGGCAGCCTTTCCCCGACTCTCCCATGAGCGAGACCGAGTTCAACTGGGAACACCGCCACAGCGACGAGCCGGCAGTTCACGCCTGAGGTTCCATCATGAAGACGATATTCATACTGACTCTGTTTGCACTGACCCTGGCGCTTCCGGCGCAGAAAGCGTTCGAGGTCTACCAGGCCGCCGACCGGCCCCGCGCATTGGCGCTGATCGGCGACCGGTACCATAGTCCGGTCTACATCCGGGATCACCTGGCCAAGGCCCTGGTTCGGGAAAACATCCCGGTGACCTTCATCGAGAACGTCGAAGCCCTGACCCCTGAAGCGCTGGCGAAACATGATCTGCTCATCATCCTCCGCGACGGCATGAACTGGCCGGAAGGGTTCGACAAACCACACGTCAAGTGGATGACGGACACGCAGCAGCAGGCCATCTGGGATTTCGTGCACGGCGGCGGCGGTTTCCTGGCGCTGCACAACTCTCAAGGCCTGTACCCGCCGGACGGCCCCTACTACGAGCTCTTCGGAGGAGACTACGGCGGCCATCCCGAGCCCTATGTCTTCACCATTCGAGTCGAAGACCGGGATCATCCCGTGACCTCGGGCGTGGAGGATTTTGAGATCTTCGACGAGCAGCATACGGTGAAATACTATCTCGGCCGCGAACACCTCCTGCTGCGTTCCATGGCGCGGGACAACCTGTCTGCCCCGGCAGGATGGTGGCGCGAGATGGGGAAGGGAAGATTCTGTTATCTGGCGCCGGGACACACGCCTGAGGCGCTGGGCCACCCCATGATGCAGCGGCTCATGCGCAACGCGGCCAGGTGGTTGGTCCGCCTATAGGAGTGGGGACAGTCTTGTCCCCACTCTTCAACATCGATTGGGATCCGGCGGTTGGAAACCGCCGCCCCAACCGGCGCTTAGACGGAACTTCACTTCGGATAGTCGGTCTAACTGTATCTATATCAGTAAGATAGAAA